>JAIRRK010000126.1 GCA_031256015.1 Dysgonamonadaceae bacterium | reverse complement strand
TTGTGATGAACGTGAATGGGAAAGAGGTGAAAATGTCGGAATTTGAATATATTTACAATAAAAACAACAGTGAAGAAGCCATCGACAAGCGTTCGTTGGACGAATATGTTGAGCTTTTCAAAAATTTCAAATTAAAAGTAGCCGAAGCCGAAGCTCAAGGATTGGATACAACCGCCTCTTTTCATAAAGAATTAAAAGAATACCGGACACAATTAGCTCGTCCGTATCTGACTTTAGACGAACCGGATGAATCTCTATTAAAAAACGTATACGATAGAGATGAAATGTACAACGAAGTGAGTGTTATTTTAATTCCTTTTCCTCCGTTTGAGAGAAAAGAATCTTCATTCACTCTCACTCCCTCCGATACGTTGGAAACCTACGGCAAAGCTCTGGAAGTAAGAAAAGAAGCCATGAAGAAAAATGCAAATTTCGAAGAATTAGTGGGAAAATATTCCGCTGACGAGAACTCCAAAAAGAACACTCGTCCCGGATATTTAGGATGGCTCTCCAATATGAATCTGTTGCCCATTTTTGAAGTGGCTTTGGTTTCTACTCCCAAAGGACAAGTAAGCATGCCTGTTCGCACTTCGATAGGTTATTACTTGCTGAAAATCCACGATAAAATAGCAAATCCGGGAGAAGTTCATGCTGCCCATATACTGATTTCCTGCCCTCAAGATGCCGATACCGTACAAGTTTCGGATGCGGAAAAGAAAGTGAAAGAAATACAACTTAAATTGAAAGAAGGTGATTCCTTTGAAGAATTGGCAAAAGAATTTTCAGAGGACCCCGGCTCCGGACCGGAAGGCGGCGATTTATCTTGGTTCTCGTTCGGACAAATGGTTCCCGAATTTAATGACATGGCTTTTTCCATGACGGAAACAGGTTCCGTGAGTGAACCGGTGAAAACACGATTTGGTTATCATTTCATCAAATTGTTAGGAAAAAGAGGACGAGCCGATTTCGATGCGGTAAAATCACAAATAAAAAACAAATTGGAACGAACCGGCTATTTCTACGAATTGTATGCTCCCAAAATAGAGCAAATGAAAAAAGAACATCATTATTCGCAAAACACTTCGGTGTACGATGAACTGGTCAAAGACGCTCAAATAGAATCCCCTATCGATACAATTTACATCAAAAAAATAAGCGATAATCAATCTTCATTGTTTTCTTTAGGAAACAAAACTTTTTCCGTAGCCGATTTTGCCGAACATTTAACTCACAATACCCGCTCGTTTTATAACGTCACTACCGAGATATTGAAAGATAAATACAATCAATTTCTATACAATAAGCTGATTGAAGCAGAAGATGAATCTTTAGAAAGCCGATTCTCCGAATTTAGAAATTTGATGCAGGAATATCGCGACGGTATATTGCTGTTTGAAGTAAGCAATAACGAAGTTTGGGAAAAAGCTTCGGTTGATACCATCGGACTTGCTAACTTTTTTGAAGCAAACAAATTAAATTATAAATGGGATGAACCTCGTTGGAAAGGGTATGTCGTTCTTATCAAAAACGCAAAAAACAAGAAACAAATGCAGAAAAAAGTTTCTAAAATGGCTCCCGATGACGCGGCCGGCTATTTGTCCGAGAATTACGTCGTGGAAGGTGTGCCTCAAGTAAAATTAGAAAAAAACATCTACAAGGAAGGACAAAATCCCTTTGTTGATGAACTGATTTTCAAAACGGGAAAGGCTGAACTTCCGGATGAATATCAAGATTTCTTCTTAGTAGGAAAATTACTGCCCGACAATATGCCTGAAAATTATAAGGATATACGAGGGTTGGTTATTACAGACTATCAAAATCAATTGGAAAAAGATTGGTTGGATTATTTGAATAAAAAGTATTCGGTACATATTTATCAGAATGTTATTGACACACTTAAGAAATAATTATCGGTATTTCGGGTTAATTACCGCTTTAATCACGATTTCATTATTAGCTGTTTCCTGCAAAAGGGAAGCAGCTATTAATGTAGATATGCTCGTAAAAGTCGGTGATAAATATCTTTCCCGGGAAGAACTGAAAAATAGCCTGCCGATGTATTTAAATACTCAGGACAGCATATTGATGTCGGAACACTATATCAGAATGTGGATCAATGATGTTCTCTTATACGATGTGGCCCGAAAAAATATCGATAATGAAAAAGAAATAGCGCAATTAGTCGACAGTTACCGTAAATCGCTGATTATTCATCAATATCAAGAGCAACTGGTTAATGAAAAACTGTCGAGAGAAATCGATAATCAGGATTTAACGGAGTTCTATAACAACAATGAAAATCAGTTTAAATTGGAATATCCGCTGATTAAAGGAATGTTCCTGAAAATTCCGACAGGTGCTCCTAATATCGAACAAGTAAGACATTGGGCCAAATCCACGACTCCGGCTTCAATCGATAAAATAGAAAAATACAGTGTTCAGAATGCCGTCAATTATGATAATTTCGTTAACGGTTGGGTGGATTTCAACGAATTAATCCATAATTGGCCCGTCGACTACGCCAATCCGGAAGAGATACTCAAAAATAATTCGTTTTTGGAACAGCACGATGATAACTATTATTATTTCCTGAACATAACGGATTATTTGCTTACAGGAGCTAACGCCCCTTTCGAATATGCTCAAACAACAGTCAGAGAGATGCTGATCAATCAGAGAAAAATAAAGTTTTTACATACGCTTGAGGATGATTTATACAATAAAGCGTTGAAAAACGGACAAATAGTTTTTTATAATGAATAATAACGCCATGAAGAAATTCCCTTTTCTTGTGTTTTTACTGAGTTGTTTTGTATTTCCGGGAGAAATGCAATCGCAGGATAATGTAATTGACGAAGTAATTTGGATGGTTGGGGACGAACCTATTCTTCGTTCCGAAGTAGAAAATGCCCGACTGCAAATGCAAATTTACAATCAACGCATACAGGGAGACCCTTATTGTGTGATTCCGGAACAAATAGCTATCCAAAAGCTGTATTTGCATCAAGCAAACTTAGACAGTATCGTTGTCCCGGAAGACCGGCTTTTCCAATTGGTCGAATCCAGATTGAATATGATTATCAATCAAATCGGATCAAGAGAGAAGGTGGAAGAATACCGAGGGAAAACACTCAATGCCATCCGCGAAGAAATGAGAGAGGATATTAAAGACCAAATGATGATTGAGTCGGTACAACAAAAGTTGGTCGACAACATCAAAGTAACTCCGGCCGAAATACGGTCTTTTTATAATCGGATACCTCAAGACAGTTTGCCTTTTATCCCCGCAAACGTAGAAGTGGAAATTATCACTCAAGAACCGGTAATCTCGCTGAATGAAATCGATCATATAAAAAACCGACTGCGCGAATTTACGGAGCAGGTTAATTCGGGAGAACGTGATTTTTCAACGTTGGCCCGTTTGTACTCGGAAGATATGGAGTCGGCTAAAAAAGGCGGAGAACTCGGTTTCAGAGGCAAAGCCACGCTGGTGCCCGAATTTTCGGCCGCCGCTTTCGAAATGAACGACCCTTCCAAAATATCCCGCATCGTGGAATCGGAATACGGTTTTCATATCATTCAATTGATTGAAAAACGAGGCGACCGAATCAATGCTCGACATATCCTGCTAAGACCTAAAGTCAGTAGCGAGGAATTGAAAGAAACCGTTTTGCGAATGGACTCCATCCGAAACGATATCATTGAAGGTAAATTCTCTTTCGAAGAAGGTGCCACGTATGTCTCCCACGATAAAGATACTCGCAACAACAGAGGATTGATGGTTAATCAGAATGAACAAACCTACTCGGAACGAACCGGAACATCCCGATTCGAAATGGGAGAACTTCCACCCGAAATCGGAAAGGTTATTTACGAAATGAAAGAAGGAGAAATTTCCAAACCCTTTACAATGACCAACTCCAAACAAAAAGAAGTGGTGGCTATCGTTCGATTAAAATCCCGTACCGAAGGGCATCGCGCCGGTTTATCCGACGATTATCAAACCTTGAGAGCCATGGTTGAAGAAGAGAAAAAAAATCAGGCACTGGAAAAATGGCTTTCCGAAAAGATAAAAGATACCTATATCCGAATTAATGATAATTGGAAAAATTGCGACTTCCGGATAAACACTTGGCTCAGTGAATAAATTGTCGAAAACATCCCTTTTCTGTTTGTTTTTCATCCTTTCGGCCGTTCTTTCGGGAATGCAATCGAATCGCTCCGAATCACGGAAAGAGGAGCCGAAAAAAATCTATATGGAACATGCCGACTCTACCGAGTTCAGGGAAGAAAACAATCCCGACGTCTGGGTAGCGAAAGGAAATGTCGTCTTTCGACACGACAGCACTTACCTCTATTGCGACAGTGCCTACCTCTATAATACCGATAATTCGCTGGAAGCTTTCAGCAACGTGGTGATTGAACAGGGCGATACCCTCTTCATCTACGGCGATTACCTGATGTATGAAGGAAATAATAATCTGGCCAAAATGAGGGAAAATGTCCGAATGGAAAATAACGATGTCACGCTTTTTACGGATAACCTTAACTACGACCGAAATCAAAACATGGGATATTACTTCGACGGCGGAATGTTGGTCGACTCGCTGAACGAGTTAACTTCCATCTACGGACAATATTCTCCCGAAACCCGAATCGCCACTTTCAAAGAAGAAGTGACCCTTTTGAACCCTCAATTCACCCTTGATTCCGACACCTTGAAATACAATACCATAACTCGTGTTGCAACCATTTTGGGGCAAACACAAATAGAATCCGACAGCGGAACGGTGTACTCCACTCGCGGAATATATGCAACATTAACCGACGAGTCGACATTGTACGACCGTTCCCTCGTTACTTCCAAAGACGGAACAAAGACCATCACGGCCGATAC
>JAIRRK010000080.1 GCA_031256015.1 Dysgonamonadaceae bacterium | reverse complement strand
AAGTTTTAATTATATTTTCTTTGCCGAAAGTTTGATAAATCAGTTTCACATTCAAAGGATACACATCATCTTGCAAATGAATAACTGTTTCGCTGACGTTGCTGTCAATCGACTTTGTTTCGTGCGAAACATAACGGAAGATGGAAGTCATATTCCCGTCGTTATGCTGAACGGCCAATGCGGGTTCAAAGAAATCTTCTGCTCCCGAAGCCGGATACACTTCCCAACCGCGAGCGGAAACACTTCCTTCCGAGCCGCCTTTCAAATTGATGTCCAAAGCATTAAATTCTGACTCATTCAACAATTTAGGACCTAAATAAGCCTGATAAATACGTTTACTTTGAGGAACGACACGTATTATCAAATCCAGGTCATTTGTCGAAACTCTAATAAATTCATTTTGTGCATCCACTTGGAAAACAAAAAAAGCAAAAAGGATGAATGCTAAACCGATTTTTCTCATTCTGATAATTATTTTACTGATAATTTACCGATATAAAAGAGCTGAAAGAGGATAAAATAAGAGATAAGGCTATTGACGATATCTGTTTCATAGATTGTTTTCTCAAGAGAAAGAGTGTATAAAATGAAACGTTTTCATTTTATACACTCTTCCCGGTATACCGGAAAGATTAACTACTTATTACTGGGCAAATTTCAATCCGTTAAGTTTATTCCATGCACCGCGAGTGAAATCAGGAATTTCAACCGGAGAGGAATTATTATCCAATGACATTTCAGTTAACGGAATTAAACAGCACCATTCCGCTAAGTCGTACACATCCATATCCATAGGAAGACCTCTTTGCAAGCAATAGATTAAGCGGTAGTCCATGACGAAATCCATTCCTCCGTGTCCTCCGACTGTTTTCGCATCTTCTTCAATATCCTTTACAATCGGGTGTTTATATTTTTGCATCAATTGTTCTCTCAGTTTTTTCGGTACAAAGCTATGAGCATTCAAATTTTCGTAATCAGCTGTAATTTCGGCATCAATTTCACCCAAATCGAGGGCATAACCTTCAATCGGATATTTGTTTGCGAATCCTTTTGTTCCTGTTAATTGATACATACGGCTGTATGGACGAGGAGAAGTTACATTGTGTTCAATCAAAATTGATTTTCCTTTTTCTGTACGAATAAGCGTAGAGGTATGATCACCATTACGGAAGTTTTCGGGGTATTCACCTGTTTTTCCTTTCACATATTCCAAATTACCGACTGCTTTTGTATCGACGGAAACCAGAAAATTCATTTTATCGCCGCGGTGAATATTCAATGCTTGACAAACCGGGCCGATTCCGTGTGTAGGATACAAATCGCCACGATGTCTCATGTTGTAATCCATCCGCCAACCAAGACTATCCGAATCGTTTTTCCAATATTTATCCCAAAAACGCTCAAGACCGTGAATGTAAGCTCCTTCGCCGTGAAGAATTTCACCTAATACTCCCTGTTGAACCATATTTAAAGTGGTTAATTCGAAGAAGTCGTAGCAGCAATTTTCCAAAGGAATACAATGCAAGCGTTTTTCTTCAGCCAAATTAATCAGTTCCCAAATCTCATCCAGATTCATGGCAGAAGGCACTTCGATAGCAACATGTTTGCCGTCTTTTAATGCTTGAATACCTACTTTCGCATGATGCAACCAGTCGGTAGCAACATATACAAGGTCCACATTCGGTAATGCCGTAACTTGACGGAAAACTTCCGTATCTCCGTAAAATTCCTGTGCTTTAGGGAATCCTCTGTCTGCCAGTATTTCGTTTGCCATCTTCACATTTTCTTCCACAACATCACAAAGAGCAACAATTTCAACTCCATCGATATGTGTCATTCGAGATACGGCACCCGGACCTCGCATTCCCAATCCGATGAAAGCTATTCGCACGGTAGGGATAGGCTCAACAGCTAATTGCAATACATCTGTTTGTCCGGCAGGACGCTCAGGAGTTGGAGTTGCAATCATACTCACATTTGGTTGATCAGCTTTACAATTAATCACCGTAAAACAAACCACTAATAACAAACAAACCATTGACAATGGCAAAAGAATTTTTTTCATGTTTACAAAATTTATAAGTTAGATAATATTACTAATTTCATTCGGAGTTTCCATCACTCCGTAATTTGCTTCTAAATCAGGCTCCTTATCATCACCGGGGTCATTCGGATCCAATAAAACAAATTTATCTATATCGGGAGCCGGTCCATTTTCATTCGATAAGCGGATTGTATTGTACCCCTGTTGAAGTTCTATTTCATCAATGAAGGCTCTTCCTCTTTTTCCCGCTCCGGAATTAAGCCGGTTCATCAGGTATTCCACTCCATTAACCGTAACCGTGAGGTCTCTCTCTTCTTCGGAATAATAGAATAGTTTCAATTTGTATTTGCCTCCGGATGTACTGTACACTCTACGAAATTCGGCCCAATTATCCGCGCCGCCCGGATTTGTCAGCACATAATTTCCGGAAGCTCCGAATCTCGGAGAAAAGACAGCCGCATTGTATCGGTTATTCTTAACGGCAATGCCACTGTATTTGTTGATAAACGCATCTTCGCCTTCAAATTCCGTTTTATCAAACGATGATACTCCTTCGATACGCAATATGGCGGTTCCGTTCGCGGGAACCGTAACCGTACACGATTTATCAAATTCACCCAAATCACTCTTTGCCCATAAATCTCTTATGTATGCTTTATCGCTCAGTTGAATGTCTTTAAAATGGATTGTCATGGATGCCGGAGAAGTTGTGCCATTGAACAGCGCAACGGCTCTGACTTTTCCCTGGTCTTCTTCGATCATTTTAGCCATTACATATTTTCTTCCGTCACGACTTACAACTTGAGCTTGCAATCCCAAAAGGTCCTGATTCACGGCGATGACTTCTTTATTTGTAATAATGTCCAAAGTGCTTTGAGGGATAGTCCGCAAATCACATCCTATCATAAGAGGGGAACTCATTATGCACCACAGCCCGAAATGACTTTTCTCTTGATCTACGGTCAAAGTATTTCTCCCGAGTTGCATCATATCCATGTCGTTAAAATGTCCGGGGGAAGCATAAGCAGAAAGGTACAGATTGTGTTCAAATACATCTCTGACACCCAATGTTTTATTGAAATTATTTCGAATATCATGAGAAATACGCCAAGAAACAGGGCGATCGGTTATTTCCGTGACCCATGTTCCGGGAAACATCCACCGACAAATATTGAAACGCACCTTTTCGGGCCTTTTCGGATCTTCCGCTTCGGAGATAGCATTCAATATTTTCATGTATTGAGTTTTCTCATCGAGTTGCTGATCTTCAGCGCCACAATAATCAACTTTGATAAAATCGTATCCCCAAGTATTGAAATATTGTTTGGCGTCGCTCTGTTCGTAACCATAAAAACCGACATTCAGTCCATTCACTTTATCGTTATCCCATTTGTACGCGCAGGTATTTTTTCCCGCTTCCGAATATATTCCGGCTTTCAATCCTTTGCCGTGAATATAATCA
>JAIRRK010000070.1 GCA_031256015.1 Dysgonamonadaceae bacterium | reverse complement strand
GGCGCGGGTGCAGGAGGCACCGACTTCCGCACCATCGGCGGGGATTGGAATGAAGAAGCATCGCTTTATTCGCGCTTCCTTGTTGCCGGCGGTGCCGGCGGAAATGGAGGAGTGAATGGCGCAGGATCCGCCGGAGGTGCCGGAGGCGGAACGAATGGCGGGAACGGCAGTGGTAGTGCTAATTTTCCGGGTGGAGGTGCCTCGCAAACCGCGGGCGGCACAGGCGGAACAGGGAGTTACTCTCCCTGCTCTCCCGGCAGCTTTGGCTTCGGCAGTTATGGTGGCGGCACCGGAGGCAATCCTACCGCCGGCGGTGGCGGCGGCGGTGGTTGGTATGGCGGTGGGTGCGGTGATAATGGTGGCAGTCCTGGCGGTGGCGGCGGCTCCGGTTGGGTGAACAGCGCAAGTGCGTATGCCACTTGGCTCTCGGCCAACTCGGCTGATGCCGATAAATACGCCCACAAGGACAGCTATCAATTGGCAAACGGCATCACCGTAGCCGGTAACGTGGTGAACGGCATGCCCGATTGGAACCAAACAGGCACTACCATGACCGGCAACGCCGGCCCCGGCCATGCCCGCATCACGCTCCTGAACCCGTAATTTATCTGACTCCGGGTCAGACGCCCATCTGACTCCGGGTCAGACGCCCATCTGACTCCGAGTCAGACGCTCGTCTGAGACCGACTCAGATGAATGTCCGGTTCCGATTTAAATCGGCCGATATTCTTCAAATAGAAGAGAAAGTTTTTGATGAAAATTAATTTTAGTAGGTATTTTTTTGCATATTCACAAATAGTTCCTACATTTGCGCTGAAAATAATTCAAGTATAGTTGAAATGAGGGTAACCCCTTTTTCCTTTTTATTATGATTTTTAAGCTATATCGGACTTTATATGAGTAATTCAGCTTTATTTTTGGTCGTTCTGATAACGGCCGTATTTATGGTAGTTGCGGCTCTGTTGATTGCATGGCTGCTGTCGCCCAAATCGAGTAACCCTCTGAAAGGGGAACCTTACGAATGCGGAATCCCCACAAGGGGAACTTCGTGGACTCAGTTCAAAGCAGGCTATTACCTTTTTGCCATCTTATATCTGGTGTTTGATGTGGAAACCGTACTGCTTTTCCCTTGGGCTACGATTGTGACTGACTTAGGAATGCAAGGATTGGTTTGTATGGCATTCTTTTTTGTGGTATTAACATTAGGCCTGGTTTATGCATGGAAGAAAGGAGCGTTGGAATGGAAGTAAAAGATATTCATATTAAAAACATGAAATACGAGGACTTTAAAGAAAACGAGTACCTCGAAAACTACGTGAAAGAATTGCGAGCAAACGGAGTGAATATTGCCGTCGGAAAAATAAACGACCTGATTAATTGGGGCCGTTCCAACTCCGTTTGGCCTTTAACCTTTGCAACCAGCTGTTGCGGAATCGAATTTATGTGTTTGGGAGCCGCCCGTTACGACTTTGCTCGTTTCGGCTGGGAAGTTACCCGAAACAGTCCGCGTCAGGCCGATGTTGTTTTCTGTTGCGGCACCATTGTCCATAAAATGGCTCCCGTGCTGAAACGGCTGTATGAGCAAATGGCCGAGCCGAAATACGTAATGGCTTTCGGAAGTTGCGCCATCGGAGGCGGTCCGTTCAAAAATTCTTATCACACGGTAATGGGAATAGATAAAATCATTCCGGTTGATGTGTACATACCGGGATGCCCCCCTCGTCCCGATGCCATGATATACGGAATGATGCAATTGGCTCGCAAGATAAAAATGCAGAACTTTTTCGAGTTACCCGAACAGCCCGTCGTGAAACCATACGAAGAACCGGAACAAGATTTAGATAAATCAGGCAATGAAAATTATTGATGAATTATTGGCACAGTTGCCTTTTGCTTCTGTAGAACAGAAAGACAAAACGTATAAAGTTTCCGTTCCCAAGGAAAATCTTCACGAAACAGCCGCCTTTTTGAAGAATAATCCGAGGCATCCGTTCGACTTTTTAATGGATATGGTGGGGATGGATTACGGCGATTCCTTAGGAGTTATTTATACCCTGTCGTCCACGGAATTTCCCTCTTACCTTTTGGTTCTGAAAACACAAACGGAAACCGTTGACAACCCGGAAATCGATACCGTTACCGACTTATGGAAATCGGCCGATTTTTATGAAAGGGAAATCTACGGATTCTTCGGGATTACGTTCCCGAATAACCGCGATATGCGTCGTTTATTCCTTCGTCAGGATTGGAACGGTTATCCTCTGAGAAAAGATTATGATGCCAATCCGGATTTAAATCCGGTTCCTTTGTGCGACGAAAGCATAGAACAAATGGAAGATTTACCGTCAATCGAAGTCAATCAAGGGCAACGATTCGAAGAGCATCACAAGCTGTTCAATGCCGAAGAATATGTAGTTAACTTCGGACCTCAACACCCGGCAACACATGGAGTACTTCATCTTCGTGTTTCTTTGGACGGAGAAATGATTAAGAAAGTCGATCCGAATTTCGGATACATCCACCGGGGAATAGAAAAGATGAGTGAAGCATACACTTACCCTCAAATATTGCATCTGACGGAACGTTTGGATTATCTCTCCGGCAGTATTAATCGACATGCCTTGTGTTTGCTTGTCGAGAAAGGATTGGACTTGGAAGTCCCCGAAAGAGCTCATTATATCCGAACCATTATCGACGAATTGTCGCGTATCGCATCTCACTTGTTGGGATGGGGTTCCATGGCTATGGATATGGGCTCGATTACGGCTTTCGTTTACGGAATGAGGGATAGAGAAAAGATAATGGATATCTTCGAAGAAACCTGCGGAGGCCGTTTGATGACGAATTACAGCGTTATCGGAGGCGTAATGAACGATATACATCCGAACTTTCAAAAGAAAGTGAAAGCTTTCATTGTTTATATGCGCAAGATGTTGAAAGAACATCATCTGCTTTTCACGGGGAATCCGATTGCCCGCGGACGGATGGAAGGCATAGGACGATTAACGAAAGAAGATGCCGTTTCGATAGGAGCGACCGGCCCGAGCGGAAGAGCTTCCGGATGGAGCAATGATGTTCGGAAGATAGAGCCCTATGCGGCTTATCGTCACGCCGATTTTCAAGAAGTGCTTCGCTCCGACGGATTAACATTCGATCGCTACGTTATTCGCTTGGACGAAATCGAAGAATCATTGAAAATCATAGAGCAGTTAACAGATAATATTCCTTCGGGAGCTTATGCCGCCAAAACAAAGGCAATAATCAAGCTTCCGGAAGGAGAATACTTTCAACGGGTGGAAGCAGCCAGAGGAGAGTTCGATATTTATGTGAACAGTAGAGGAGATAAATATCCCTACCGAATAAAGTTCCGTTCTCCCTGTTTGACTTTGGTGAATGCGTTGAAATATATTTCACCGGGAACCAAAGTGGCCGATTTAATTATGCTTGGAGGTTCGTTGGATTATGTAGTACCGTGTATTGACAGATAATTTAAGAATGAAAGTCAAGAATGTCGTGAAAACCATTCTCGGTTGTTGTTCTTAGTTTTTAATTTTATAAAGAATTATGTTTCATTTTGATGTAGTAA
>JAIRRK010000034.1 GCA_031256015.1 Dysgonamonadaceae bacterium | reverse complement strand
TAATCAATCGAATCGATTAGAACCAACATTGCTTTTCGGTCGTCTCTTTGTTTGATGGAGTACAACTTTTTCACCGCATCCTGATTGGTGGCATCGCATCCTAATCCCCAAATGGTATCGGTCGGATACAAAATCACCCCTCCTTTTCGCAAAATATCGCAAGCTTTTTTTATTTCTTCTTTCATAAAAAAACAAAAATAGAGAAAGGCAAAGATAAGATATAATTGGTTTATCTGAAAAATAAAAAGCACAATATAATAGATTCTTCTCTGAATAAAATACAACCGGATGGGATGAAATTCGAAGTTTAAAAAGTCTAAAATATACTGTCCGAAAAGGATTGCCGAGCCGTTTTTCTTCTTTATGTTTATTACCTTTGCTCAATTTTAAGAAAATCAAGAATGAAAAATGAAACTTCGCCGGTAAGTTTAGGAACGGAAAAAACAAGCAAACTTTTGATGCAATATGCCATTCCGGCAATTATTGCGATGACGGCTTCGTCCCTTTACAACATTACCGACAGTATTTTTATCGGTCATGGAGTCGGACCTTTGGCTCTGTCCGGATTGGCCATTACCTTCCCTTTGATGAACTTGGCAGCTGCTTTCGGGTCGCTGGTCGGAGTCGGAGCTTCCACGCTTCTGTCTATTCGCATGGGACAAAAAGATTATGAAACAGCAAATAATATTTTAGGCAATGTATTCATATTGAACTTAATAATGGGAATTGCATTCTCGATTGTTACACTTGCTTTTCTCGGTCCGATATTAACTTTTTTCGGAGCAAGTCCCGACACGCTTCCCTATGCTCATGACTTTATGGTGATTATTTTGTTGGGAAATGTTGTGACGCACATGTATTTGGGTTTGAATGCTTTGCTTCGCTCGATAGGACAACCTCAAAAAGCGATGACGGCAACGATTTATACCGTATTAATCAATTTGGTTTTGAATCCGATATTTATTTTCGGATTCGGATGGGGAATTAAAGGGTCGGCATTCGCTACAATCATTTCTCAGGTTGTTGTTCTTTGTTGGCAATTTCATTTGTTCAACGATAGAAATTCCTTTATTCATTGGAAAAAAGGAATATACAAACTGCAAAAGAAAATAGTTGCCGAATCGTTATCTATCGGAATGGCTCCTTTTTTGATGAATGCCGCAAGCAGTGTGATTGTTGTTGTAATCAATCATCAATTAATCAAATTCGGAGGAGACTTGGCCGTGGGTGCGTACGGAATCGTGAACCGGATAGCGTTCCTTTTCATCATGATTGTTATGGGATTGAATCAGGGAATGCAACCTATTGCCGGATATAATTACGGAGCAAAACTATACGACCGGGTAACTGAAATTCTCAAAAGAACGATATTCTTTGCAACGGTGATTATGATAATCGGTTTTATTATTGTGGAATTATTTCCTCATGCGGTTGCATCCATTTTCACAACGGAAAATAATCTGATTGATCAGGCTGTTTCCGGATTAAGATGGGTTTTTGCTCTTTATCCGTTTGTCGGATTTCAAATGGTTACGTCCACTTTCTTTCAAAGTATCGGCAAACCGGTTAAATCCATCGTATTGTCGTTAACGCGACAAGTTCTTTTTTTAATACCTTTGTTACTCATACTTCCCGAATATTTCGACACATCGGGAGTTTGGATAAGTATGACCATTTCGGACGGTATGGCGGTGTTATTATCGGCATTTTTACTGTGGACTGAATCTAAAAACTTCAAATCGGGGAAAATAAAAAATATATAATGTTAATTCATTCTGTCATGGATAAAAAATATGTAATTACAATAGGACGACAACTGGGAAGCGGAGGAAGATACCTCGGAGAACAATTATCCGAAAAATTGGGAATCCCTTGTTACGACAAAGAACTAATTCAATTGGCTTCGCGAGAAAGCGGATTGGGAAAAGAATTTTTTGAACGAGCGGACGAACAAAGCAAGCACGGGTTTTTCAATACTTTTTTCGGATTCCGTTCGGGTTATATGGGCGATGTAACGGGAAATTATCTCTCCAACGAGATATTATTCAAGATACAAAGTGATGTGATAAAAAATCTGGCCGAAAAAGAATCCTGTATCTTTGTCGGAAGATGTGCCGATTATATTTTACGGGAACACACAAAACTCCTCAGTATTTTTGTCAGTGCCGAGATAGATGACCGTATCCGGATTATTTCCGAGAATAATAAAATCCCGCCGGAAAATGCTAAAATTTTAATCGAACAAACGGATAAAAAAAGAGCGGGTTATTACAATTATTTCAGCAATAAAACCTGGGGGATGGCTACTTCTTATAAATTATGTTTCAATTCGTCTTTCATCAGTATTCAGGATATGATTTCCTTTATAGAAGAACGAATAAAGAAAGACCAATTATAATTTTTACTTAATAGATTGAATATGGTGTTTTTAATATCGGTTTTTATCATTCACACATTAATTAACGTTTATATCTTTTACCGCGGATGGAAAGCTTTTCCGAAGTCTCCGTATGTGAAAATATTGTACAGTATTATATTTTTCGTTTTCTACAGTTCTTTCGCTATCATGATGTTGGGGAGAAATGTTTTTCCTCTGAATATTCAAAAAGTGTTTTACTTTTTGGGGACGACTTGGATGGCCGTCATGCTGTATATTTCGATTTATTTCTTGTTGACGGATTTAATTCACCGGTTGGCAAGGCATTTCAAGCTTTTCCCGAGCCGGATGACTCCCCGTTTCTTTTACCGGCTGCAAGTAATATCGGGATATATCATTGTCTTTGCTTTGCTTCGGACGGGTTACCGGAACTTCATGCATCCGGTTGTCGTCGAGAAGGAAATTCGCATCGAGAAACCGGGAAATCGGTATAAAGAATTAAAAGTGGCCGCTTTCAGTGATATGCACTTGGGAATCACTGTCGATAAAAATAAATTAAAAAACTACGTTCGCCTGATTAATGAACAGAATCCCGACATCATTATTATTGCCGGAGATATGATTGATAACAGTATCCGTCCTTTGATGGAAGAAGAAATGTACAACGAAATCAACAAACTTCAAGCTCCTTTGGGTGTTTATTTCTGTCTCGGGAATCACGAATATTTGAGCGAAATAGAGAAAAGCAAGGAGTTTTTTCAAAAGACGAAACTAGTCCTTTTAATTGATAATGTCATCTCTGTCAACGATAGTTTCTGGATTATCGGAAGAGATGATAAACACAATAAAAACCGTTCCGACTTGAAGTCTTTGGTCGCAAGAACCGACACTTCTCAACCTTTATTCTTACTCGACCATCAACCGTATTTTCCGGATGAGGCCGAGCGGAACGGAATCGACCTTCAATTCTCGGGACATACTCACCACGGACAAATGTGGCCGTTGAATTATATTGTCGACCAAGTTTATGAAATCGGATACGGCTATAAACGGAAAGGAAATACACATATTTATGTTTCTTCCGGATTGGGACTTTGGGGCCCCGAATACCGAATCGGAACGCAATCGGAGTTAGTTATTTTCAATATCAAATTTAATTAATTACTTTTGTGGGTTCAAAAAATCTATAAACTAAAATTCATTCATAATATGATAACATCTGACCAATTACGTGAAGTATTGGAGCGCGAGTCGGCGTTGAGGAGGTATCTTTGACATCGATTCCAAAATCATCCGATTAGAAGAAGAAGAACTTCGTACACAAGTTCCCGATTTTTGGGAAGACCGGAAAAAAGCCGAAGAGCAAATGAAAAAAGTGCGAAGCATCAAATCGTGGATTACTGCTTACAACGAAGCAAAAGATGCCGCCGAAGAACTGCAATTGGCTTTCGACTTCAATAAAGAAGGCATTACTTCGGAAGAAGAAGTTGATTCGGCTTATAAAACGGTTATCGACTTACTCGACAAACTGGAATTGAAAAACATGCTCCGTTCGGAAGAAGACCATTTGGGTGCCGTTCTTAAAATCAACGCGGGAGCCGGAGGAACCGAAGCCCAAGATTGGGCTGAAATGTTATACCGCATGTACGGCCGATGGTGTGAAAGCAAAGCTTATAAAGTAACGGTTACAAACCGATTGGATGGAGACGATGCCGGAATCAAAACCATTACTCTGCAGATTGAAGGCGAATATGCTTTCGGTTACCTGAAAAGTGAAAACGGAGTTCATCGTTTGGTTCGCGTATCGCCTTATAATGCACAGGGAAAACGAATGACTTCATTCTCTTCGGTTGCCGTTGTGCCTCTGGTTGATGATACAATCGAAATCGAAGTCAATCAGGGCGACATTACTTGGGATACTTTTCGCTCGAGTGGTGCCGGCGGACAAAATGTAAATAAAGTGGAAACCGGCGTTCGATTGCACTATAACTACAAAGATCCGGACACGGGAGAAGTGAACGAAATCGTCATCGAAAACACGGAATCGCGTTCTCAATTCGGAAATAAAGATAATGCCATTCGTTTATTGAAGTCTCAATTATACGAATTGGAGTTGGAAAGAAGAAGAAAAGCATCGGCGAAAATAGAAGCCGGGAAAAAGAAAATCGAGTGGGGCTCTCAAATCCGCTCCTATGTTTTCGATGACCGGAGAGTGAAAGATCACCGAACCGATTATCAGACTTCAAATGTCGGTGCCGTAATGGATGGCGACATCGATGATTTTATCAAAGCTTATTTAATGCAATTCGGCGGAGATTAGTTTTCCTAATCTCGCTGCGCTCCGCGCAGGAACCGGCAATCCCTTGTAGAGATGAGGCGCGCTCCGTCTCTACCCGCAACTGTTGATGGTTCATATTCTATACGTTATTATTTCTTATTCTTCAATTTCATTCTCATAATTAAACTCAACCTTGCTCTGCAAAATAATCTCGTCAAGTATTTTATTTAGATAAC
>JAIRRK010000017.1 GCA_031256015.1 Dysgonamonadaceae bacterium | reverse complement strand
GGCCGCTTATTATTATGCAAAGGCCATAGAAGCTGAAGCCAATTATCCTTTCGGATATATCGGAGAAGGCTCCCTTGCGTTGATGAGCGGAAAGATGAACGAAGCGGAAGAATTATTTAAAAAAGCAGAAGGAATGAATAAGAAAGATGCTTCCATTTCGGTTGCAATTGCTGAAGCTTACATCGAAGTAAAACAATATCCTAAAGCTCAACAATCCATTGAGAAAGCAAAAAAAGCAGATAAAAAATATGCCGGAACTTTTATGGTCGAAGGAGATTTGTTTAGAGCAAAAGAGGAAAATTTGGGCTTAGCTGCGGGAAGCTATGAAAGTGCTCTTCGACTAAACAAAAAAGAAAAATCGGCTTATTTGAAATTGGCTAAATTGTATGAACATGCAAATCCCAAAGTTGCATTGGATTACTTGGACCAGTTGATTGCCATCGATCCGGAATATATTCCTGCTTATGCTTTGATTGGTGATATTAATCGGAATCGAGGAACCTATCAACAAGCGTTAAGAGCTTACGAGAAATTTATTTCCATACCGGGAGTTCCCTTGTTGCAACGCGACAGGTATGCGCAATTACTGTATTTCACTGATCAATATGAAAAATCTCTGAAAGAAATAGATTATGTTCTGTCTTTTGAACCGAATAATGTGGTAATGCACCGTCTTCAGGCATATAATAATTTCAAATTAGAAAATTATGAAACGGGAGCCCAACAAATGGATGAGTTTATGGAAAGTACTCCGAAAGACCAACATATCTATTTGGATTATTTGACTTACGGACAATTGCTGTTGAAAGTGAAAAGGGCGGAAGATGCGCTTGCCGCGTTTCAAAATGCAGCTGCATCGGAAAATGCAAAATCGGAGATACATAAAGAATTGGCTATGGCTTATAGAAGCTTAGGGAAACAAGAGGAAATGATTGCGGAATATGAAAAGTATTTTGAAGAAGAAAAAAATCTCTCTTTGGTTGATTATCAAAACTATGGACGAGGGCTTTATTCTTTGGCTGCAAAATTTGTATCAAGTGATTATAAAGCATCTCCGGTTTCTCCCGAACAAAAAACAGCCGACGATCAATTGTTTTATTCTTCGATAGAAAAAGGGAACGACGCTTTCGGAAAGATTATCGAGTCGCGGCCCGATCATTATTCAACTCTTTTGTGGATGGCTCGTTTAAATTCTTTGGTGGATTTGAAAGAACAAGAAGAATTAGGAGCCGTCATGAAGGGTGTTGCAAAACCTTATTACGAGAAATTTGTGGAAGTTGCTCTTTCTGAAAATGAAGACGGAAAAGCAAATAAAGACATTTTAGATGCTTATCGTTATTTAGCATCTTATTATTTGTTATTGGACGATAAAGTAAATTCAGGAGAATATTTCAAGAAAATACTGGAAATTGATCCGGATAATGCCGATGCAAAAACAGCTTTGGATACAATGCAAATAAAATATTGACAATATTTAAAAGATACTATAAATAAGAACCGGTTTACTTGAAAATCGGTTCTTATAATTTTAAAACAACAGCAGCTTCTTTCATATCGCCACTTATGGGAGGATTCCTTTTCGCTAAACGAATTTCCAACTCGCTGATTTGATGAAAACGTTGCTTGATCTTTGAAGCAATTCGGTAGGTGAGATGTTCGATTAAATTCGCGGATATATTCATTTCCTGTTTGACAATTTCATAAATGGAAGCATAGTTGATTGTATCCTTTAAATTGTCGGATTGCATTGCCTCCTGAAAATCGAAATAAATTTTCAGGTCAACAATATAGATGTTTCCCACAATCTTTTCCTGATTTGTCACGCCGTGATAACCATAGAAAGCCATTTCGTTTAATTCGATGTATTGCATCATTTCTTTGTATAAGAGTCGGTCTAAAAACAGTCATCGTAATATATTCGTTTTCGGTCGATAATTCCGAAATTATATCTATCGTGATTTCCTTTCATAAATTACGAACGAAATACAAATGTAAAGCAATCCCACGGATTAACAATGATTATTTATTGGATAATTTCTCTTTGCATTTGCAATTCATTCATTATACGTTTGTATATGTCAAATATTTTATGCTATCTTTGTGCAAAATTAAAATAAAAAATACTTAACCTAATGAAAATGAAAGATGCTATTTCTTCAGGAGTGTCGCATAATACTTTGGCGCAAGGTACATTCATAAAAGGAGATATTAAAGCAGAAGAGGATATCCGTATTGATGGAAAAGTAGAAGGAACTATTAATTGTCCCGGCAAAGTGATTATAGGGCATCAAGCTGAAATACAAGGAGATATCCGTTGTGCGAATATGGATTTGATTGGCATTGTAACAGGAAATATTTTTGTCGACAACACATTTAGTATGCGGGCAAACGGTGTTTTTTCGGGGGAATTAACTGCAGGAAGTTTGGAAATAGAGCCCGGAGCAACATTTAACGGAACTTGTAAAATGCAATAATCGAGCTTTTGCTTTACGGAATTTGGAATAAGGAGAACAACTATTCAGTTTCAGATACTCGTTTCAAATATGAATTGAGTTTTTGCCAATTGCTCATTCGATAAAGGCCGGATACCTTTTAATTTATAATCGATACCTAATTGTTCATATTTATTCTGTCCCATTGGTGGAAACTCTTTGGAGCGCGAAGATAGAACCGGGAAGACCGAAGGCGACCCGGTTCTGCATCGTGTCAAAACATGAAATTTTCAGGAAGAAGCAGGATAAGAAAAAATAAATCAGTTAATTTGCGTTATGATAAACCCGGCTAACACCTGCATTTTGATTGGTCATTCTTGGATTTTCAAGGATGGTTACAAGATATGCCTCCGTTGCGGTTGCAGGATAAGGATTCAAAAGAAATTAAGTTATGGAAACAGTTTTCGATCATAACATAACACCGGAGGAAATTCAAAATCTTGGATTCTTCGAGCAGAAAAAATATTTGTCGATAATAACCGACAAAGATAATATATTTCGAGA
Source organism: Dysgonamonadaceae bacterium (assembly GCA_031256015.1). Classification (GTDB taxonomy): domain Bacteria; phylum Bacteroidota; class Bacteroidia; order Bacteroidales; family Azobacteroidaceae; genus Azobacteroides. The sequence continues at coordinate 886 of JAIRRK010000017.1, read as the reverse complement.
CCTGGCTGCGCTCTACTACTTGAGAGGGAAGAAGGCAAAAGCGAAGTATTACGCCGATAAGATTTCTGATGACAATATGCGGATTGACTTTTGGCGAGGAGCAACGCACCCTTAAAGCAATGTATCAAAATCTTTTGCCGAATATTTGATAGCCTTAATGAGTTCTTCGGCTTTTTTTCTTGCCAACCCGTTCTTGGCAAGATAAGTTATAACACAGTCCTGAATGTTCTCATAAGGTTCTGACAGAATCGCCTTGTTGAAATACGCATAGGCATTTGAGGAAGATATATTGTTTACCTCAAGAATCTTGTCGAAATTGCGAACCAAGCCCGAATAGCCATAACCGCCTGACATGATTGCTTTCCGGTGTACCGCCTTGCCGCCGATAGAAGAAAGGAATTGATTGTACGAACGCCTTGCGCAAAACTGATTGATACACTCCATTGTGTCAGTCAAAGACTTCGTTTTCCTCCTTATGTCTTTCCAGCCAACCGCCCCCGCGTGCCTGATTTCATGCCAAATGCTTTCAATAGCATATTCTTGATTGAATGTCAATGGCTGTTTGGCGGCAATCGCTTTCATTGCCCCCTTGACTTCATGCAACGGGTTGAATACGTTTCCACCTCCGAGCGAAAAATCATGGTTGTGAATCGTTATTATATTGCCGGAAGCTACCGAATACGCTCCATTCTGTTTGTTGTAATAGCGTTGATTTGACATGAAAGCTGCCGCAGACCGCGAAATTGAAACCCGCTTCAAATCCCCGTTGAAGTTTTGCGGGCTTGCGGTTGCGCAATTGAGAATCATTGATTCGACATTTCTATTGGTAACGAATATTGAGCCTTTCAGTTTCAATAACGTCTCTTTCAGGTCTGTGATAATGTCG
>JAIRRK010000210.1 GCA_031256015.1 Dysgonamonadaceae bacterium | reverse complement strand
AAAAATATACTTTTTCTGACATATTTCAACAAAAGCTGTCTCATAATGCTTTAATTAAAAACATTCAAATAATACGGATTTTGTTCCAATCTGGAGTTTGAAATCAATTCATCTCTATGTACCGGCATATAAAATGCGTTGATATCCGCCATTTTACTTGTAACGACATCGGCATTAAATGAATTTTTTCTTACTAAATATCTCTCTAAAATACTAGAGGTAGATCCTCCTCTTTGGACATCTCTCCGAACATGACGCAATAAATCGAACCAACGTTTACCTTCAAAAAGAAATTCCCTTTGACGTTCCAACAGCAATAATTTAGAAAGTTCTTCCGGTGAATTATATTTATCAAAACTCAATCCGTTTTTTACTGTCGGGTTCGAGCGTTTGTATATTATATTGATTAAATCGAATGCTTCTTCCAACGATCCACCGGATTGTATAATTGCTTCTGCTTTCATCAAATAAATTTCCGGCAAACGATAGAATATCCAATTCTTTTGAATAGTTCTATTGAGAAAATCGGGAGACTCCACATCCCGAATACGTCCAACATATTTCACAATTCGGATGGGACTGGTAGTTGATGATTTGTCTGTTTGGAAATAATATTCCATTTTTCTGGTATCTGTATTATCAAAGGTTTCTGTCCCTTCATTTAAAAACGGAGAAACGTACAACCAGCAAGCTTGGTTGTCGGAACCATACAAGTCACCCACAGTTAGTCTACCATCGTTAGTTCCATTCATTTGTAATTCAAAAATGCTTTCCATCGAATTACCGAAACTCGATCCGAATATACTGTAATAAGCAGGAGAAACACTTCCTTCTACATACTCTTTATTCGAAACCAACCAAAGCTCCGTACCGGTCAGGTCGTCGCCCTGTATATACTCCGCTTGCTCATCTGTCAAAACATCTTTTAAAACCAAATTACATTTTTCGATACAAGCGGCATAATCTGCCTGTTCCGTTTCAGGATCGCTTCCTGCCAGCCATAAATAAATATCAGCTATGAGCGTCCGAATTGCTGTTTTTGTTACACGACCTTTTGCATTAACAGCATTTTGCGGATTCATTATAGATCCGCCGGGAGATACCCAAAAAGGTCCCCGAGATCTGATGGCACCTCTTTCTGCTATTTCCAAATCTTTCAGAACTTCCCTTAGAATTTCCTCTCCTTTTTTCTGAGGCTGAAGGAAATCTCCTGTATCATCGACAGAAGGTTCTGTGACAAAAGGAACATTATTATAAAGACGAACCAAATAAAAATACATGAGTGCTCTTATCGTATAAGCTTCGGCCATATTTGCATTAAGATACCCTTCTGTATAATCAGGGTCCAATTCCCGTACTCCGGGTGCATATTTAATAACCGAATTACAATAATTTATTACTTTGTAAAAGGGTTCCCACTTAGCAAATTCATTGGTAGGTTGTATCGACACATTCAGCATTTCGCTCAGTGCATCTTTATATTTCAAATAATCTCCGCCGGGTTCTCGATTACCGGCTCTCACATTATCCGAGCGAACCTCTCCACCCACAATCATTCGAATCATGAAATCATATTGGGTCATCGCCTCATAACAAGCCAAAGTCATAGACTCCACATCACTTCTTGTTTTCCAAAAATCTTCGACTACCATTGTGTCCAATGGTTTCGGATTTAACCAATCAGTACAGGATGAGAAAGAAACTGAAAGTATTAATCCGATTATTGCAATAATTTTATTTTTCATATCTAAATAGTATCTTTTTCTTGTTTTTTAACTTAAAATCCCAAACTAACAGAGAGAGTAAAATCCTTCGTACGAGGAGTATTTGCATCATCTTTAGTCAAACCGAATTTTCCGTAATCTATTTCGGGATCAACTCCGGTGTATTTTGTTAAAGTAAATAAGTTGTTGACAGTCAAATACAAACTCAATCTTCTTAGTCCGAAATTTTTCAAGGAAGCAGAAGGCACATTGTAAGTCAAAGTAACATACTTCATCCGGAAATAAGAGCCATCTTCCACGTACCTGTCACTGGGAAGAGAATTGTATGTTGTTCCTCCGAAATCATAAAGAGCACGCGGTATTTGTCTAAACTCACCTTCTTTTCTCCATCTCCAGTTAACTGCAATACTTTGATTATTAAACGTTGACATACTTTCAGCTTCCATTCTGGAACGGTTGACTATTTTATTTCCATATCGGAAAGTAGTGAAAACATTGGCGGAAAGTTGTTTCCAACGAACGGTAAATCCGACACCTCCGTTTAACAAAGGATTCGAGTTACCTAAGTACACAATATCCAACTCATCGATTGTTCCGTCCTTATTGATATCTTCATAGATAGCATCACCGGCACGGAACTCATAGCGGTTAGCATTTTCCGCTTCGTAGTAATTGAAATACATCGGAACCGGATTTCCATTGGAATCCAATAAGAATTTACCGTTTGCATCGCGAGCCACAGGAGCCGTTTCGTTGTTTGCTTCTGCAGTTCTATAACTATCGGCACTCCATTGATATACTCCCTGATAACGGAATCCGTATATCGAACCGTACGATTTGCCTACTTGCATTCGTTGCAAATAGCCGGTTCCTTCGTTTCCATCTCTGGGATCAAGGTTTTTATATCCAAACTGTTTGTTGTATGTACTTAAGATGTCTTCGTCCAATTTAAGTAAGGTATTGACGGAATTAGCCAAGTTGAAACGAAAATCGAAAGAAACATCTCCTATGTTAAGGACTCTTTCTGCTCTGAAAGCAAGTTCCCATCCTTCATTTTTCAAACTTCCTGCATTTTTATAAGCTAATCTCGAGTACCCTGAAGATGTAGGAATTTTGGGATCTGCGAATAATAAATCTCTTGTTTTATTTTGATACAAGTTGAGATCGACAAAGTAATTATCGCGAAAACCGATATCAAATCCCAAATTAATCCCGGTTGTTTTTTCCCATCTCAAATTGGATAAACGAATATTTTCAGGATATACAACAGGACTAGCGTACTCGCCGTACCCGTAACTGCTGTTTGAAGATCTATATTTACTAAAGTGCATGTAATCTCTATTCGGAGCATTACCGGTGATCCCCCAACTTGGACGAATAGAAAGCATGCTCAACCAATCGTCTGAGAAATCCATGAAAGGTTCTTCCGAGATATTCCATCTTAACGAAACAGCCGGGAAATCTCCCCATTTATGGCTTGGGCCGAATCGAGTAGAACCATCACGTCTGTAAGTCAAACCGACAACATATCTTTCTTTTAAAGAATAATGGACACGAGCCAACATCCCTAAAGAACGATTTTGCCCTATACTACTCTTAATTTCTTTCAATACTCCTTGAGCGGTCGGATTGGTTATCTCACTTGATGGGAATCCATAAGCAAGTATCTCTTGAGAATTTGAGTTTCCTGAAGAAGTTTGCAGGGTTCCATTCACTATCAATGATTGGTCGTCTCCCAAATAAGGCTTCCAAGACAAAGAGTTTTCCGTTTGAACAGTAAAGTTTTCATCATCGATGTTGGAAGCTTTATTTACATTTTCATCGTTCCAAACTTTGGAAGACACCTCTCTGGGCAAATATTTTCTTGTTCGGGTATTACGCATGTTAAATGAAACCAAAACATTGTAATCCAAAGAAGTATTATCGCCTTGTTCTCTATCCAATATCTTATATCGCAAACGTAAAACAGGTTGAACGCTATATGATTTCAGATTATTGGTTGCTAATCGGGCTACGGCAACAGGATTACGAAGATCCTTCTGAGACTGTAAATGCGAAGATCCATCCGGAACATTGTAATAACTGTTCATATCATTTCCGTCCTTGTCTTTATTATAAATAGCCAAGTTAGGCATTTTCTTATAGGCTATATCCAACATTGAACCTCCATCTGTCCAGTTTCTATCGTTATCAGTATAAGTAAACGAAAATTCCGAAGTAAATGTAATCCGATCAGATACGTAATAATTCAAGTCCATCATTGAGGTAAGTCGATCAAGAGATTGTCCGATTACGGTTCCTCTCTGAGTCATATAACCTCCTGTTACCCGGAAAGTAGCTTTTTCACCACCTCCTGAAATCGCCAGATAATGATCGTGTGTATTTCCTGTTTGAATAACAGCTTTTCTCCAATCGGTATTGGCACTGTAATAAGGATATTCCGACCAACTTGTATCATAGTTAAATTCATGGATATTGGAGTCCGAATTATCCAATCGCGGATTAAATAGAGCTTGTTTCATCATCATCGTATAATCATCTCCATTCAACATTTTCAACCCGGTCGGTTGTTTTGAACCGGAAAACTTATAGGTATAATCAACCCGGGTAGGACCGGTTGCTCCTTTTTTGGTTTTAATGGAAATAACTCCATTCGCACCTCGGGAACCCCATTGCGCAGTTGAAGCAGCATCTTTAAATACTTGAATTTCGGCAATATCATCCGGATTCAAACTTAATAACTCGGCAAATTGATCTTCATTCGCCGAATTAACGTCAATTCCACTTTCTCTAACACTGATGTCTTCTCTCGGAATATCATTGACTACAATCAAGGGATCGACATTGGAGTTAATCGAAGATGTACCCCGAATACGCATGGATGCTTTTTTCCCCAAGTCTCCTGATGAAATAATATCCAAACCGGATATTTGTCCTTGTAAAGCATCGTCAATAGAAGTAACCTGAATACCTTCAAAATCTTTTGTGTTAATCTTTTGTACAGCAACACTGATTTGATTCTCCGGAATTTCCAAAGTTCCAATTGAGGTAAGTCTTTGGGCCTGAACGACTACCGCTTCCAGCACATTTTCATCTCTCAAAACGATATTGAAAGAACGTCTTGTGCCGATTGGATAAGTTTCCACACGAAAACCTATATAATTAAATCTCACTTGGTTTTCGGTACTATAAATTTTCAGCACAAAATCTCCGTTCATATCTGTCGTTGTATTACCTACCACACGGTTGCTTTTGTCTATTTCTAAAACCTGAACAGACATCAAAGCTTCTCCGTTATCGGTAGTAACTCTACCTCGCATCATTTCTCCCCCCGATTGGGCAAGTACAGATTGGCAAATTGCAAAGCATCCAATCAGTAATATATATATCAATTTTTGTTTCATTTCTTATGATTTATTTATTGAAATCCAAAACTTTATCAATTTGATGAATAACTGCAAAAGAAGAAGTTTCTATTCTTGTTTTCTGTTCATTAAACTTCACATCTCTTGCCATAATATTATAGATACCTTTTACCTCAGCCGAACTTTTTGCCGGGTCCGGATTTTCTTTAGAAAATTCTTCATTTCCTTCCGAATATAATCTAAAGCCGGCGGCATCATGCACCACTCTCACTTTACGGAATTTACGTATATCTTTGTTCAAAGCGGCTGTCTCAAATTCTTTGGAAGTATAGTTTGAATAATAAACCGAATTATCTTGGAAGTGATAACGCAAGAAATCATAGAGTTTTTGAGCTTCTTTTCCTTGTTGATCTTTCGTTGCAATCATAGCATCAATCTCGTCCCAATCTTTAATCAATCCTTGTTGCTTTGCTTTTGCGATAGCTTCATTGGTCGGAATATAAATGGTATAGTGATACGTATTGAAGAAAGTAACTGATTGACCTATACCCGGGAATTTATTATCTATGCTGAAAATACTTCCCGCAAATTTTTCACCTTCAACTTCATATTCTTTTGCTGCTATACACAAATCAAAAAAGGAACCAAACTCAGGATACTTATTTCTATCCTCCATAATTTGCTCAATGGTTTTCAGTGGCGGATCCAGAACTTTATTAACAAAGTAAGTGATTCCGTTTCCTGTGCCAAGCATATCAAATTCCTCTGTTACATCGGCAACCACATTTTCTTCGATATTAGAACCGCCTTGTACTTTAGTTGCCCCTGCAGGACCTGCATAATTGATTTTAAGAGTGGCGTTTCCTTTTGTTCTATAATATTTTGTATTGGCATCAAGAGGACCTACAACAATGTGATTATCAAGAATGTCGAGAAGACGATTTTTGATAGCATCCTCTGCCGTAATGGTTCTCAAACTATCGTAAGGCTCTACTCCGCTATAAACTACGGCATTGACAGCGGACGTAGATTCATTGTAGAAGAATTTCCATTTTTCGTTAGTATTCTTTCCCAAAGAAACCGGATCAGTATAATTGTTTAGAACATCATCGGTAGGAATGAACAAACTGAAAGGATTACTGATTACCAATTCGCCTCGTTCATCTTCTTCCCGCTCCATAGAAAGCAAGTAAAGATCAAATTCCAATTTATTAATTGCCCAGTCCATGATTCGGGTATTTTCACTTAGAGAAACCGGAGCGGTTACTGCAATATATTCCGTTGGAGGATATACCTTATCAACCATATAAAGAACACCGTTACTACATATTTTGGTACCGGTAATGTGACTCGGATCGACTCCCATCGGATTTCCCATTTTATCGGCCAATTCGTTAAACTGGCTCGGAAGTGCCGCAAGGAAAGACGGTTTCATGTGGTTATTAACTAAATTAAGCAACACATTGTCCGGTACATTTTCCCATGATCCATAACGTCTTTTCAAGAAAGCACCCTCTCCTTCGTTAAAATAGGCATTCAACACGTCGTCTGTCGGAATAAACATAACACCCATATCGGCTTGCATACTTTTTGTTCCGGCTCTGTAATTATTTTTTCCCGGATCAAATGACAAAAACGAAACAATCTTATTTCCGAACGGGTCAAGAGTTTCTTCAGTTCCGTCTTGTGTAAAAAAGCGTTTGACGAAAATAGAGTCGGTAAATTCGGGGTGAAGATTCCTATAGGCCAACGTTAAAGAATGATCGTAATATGGAGCCGAAAAACGTTCAATAAAACTACTGAATAATTGCGTATTTTCGTTTTTGCGAAGGAATTCAGCCATATTATCCTGAGGAATCAATAATTCTTCCATGATGTTCACATAACCATTCTTACAGAAATTGTCGGCAGAAGAAACTCTTAGATTATATACAAAAGCTTCATCTTCCGTTCTTGATTTTTGACTAATGTACTTAAAATCTGTATCGGTGATATTTTTTGATTTCAGGAAAGCCGGAAGGAAATAGACAATGGAAGGAACCGAATTGTCTTTTAACACGTGAATTCCGGTATGAACCTCACCTTTGAAACGTTCCCAATATTTATTTTTGGATGGAATGTTGCTCCCCCCTTCGTAAGGGACAGAGTCCAAAACGTTCAAACTCACAGCTTTTCTCATGACTTCTCCTTCAACGGTAGCCCCCCCTGCGCCGGGAGAACTTGATAATTGCGCCAAAGAATAGGCATCGTCAATCATTGCCGAAAATAAAACCATCCTACGCTGAGCGTCACTGAAATCTTCGAATTTACTTACGCCCCAATCGTTGTTGGAGTTATAAAAGCGTTCAAAGGCAGCATCATCAGCTACGAAAGCTGTTTTACTTCCTGTTTTTTTCAAAACTTCCGAATATTTTCCCCCTCCTTGCACCTCAATTTCATCTGCAAGACGGAGAAAATTTTTGAAAGTTCCCTTTTCTTCTAGGTAATAGTAAATACTCGGAGCCAATATGTCTCTTGGTGGCTCTTCATCATCTAATTTGTAGTCATCCTTACACGAAGTAAAGAATATACCGTTAAACACAAAAAAGGATGCGATCAGTATGTACTTAATCAAAATTTTCTTTTCCATCCATTATTAAATTTTAGGGTTATTATAATTAATTTATAGTTTTAACACAAAATTCGTACTCGTTTTTAGGAAACATTGCTTTTCCTGAATTTTCAAGCAAAATATACGCAAGACCCTCTTCTTGATTCCCTTAATTGACAAACGAATTTCAAATCAGAAACGCCTTGCACATTTTTTTACAAAGATAAACAAGATTTCTTAATTTCAAAGCGAAACAAAATAACTCCTTGAAAAATTAACATATTCTTTTCATTTTAACGTATCCCGAAGGCTGTATTCCATGAGTAAAAATAAATCGAATCGGAGATAAATATCGCTTGTTTCCGTCATTACATCATTCATGAATTTCAGGCATGATTTTTGACCTTGATTTTTTGGCCTGATTTCAGGCATGACAATTCATTTCGGGTTGAAAATAGAAACAAAAAATAAGAAAACAAATAGATTCTATCAAAAATTTTGTTTTTTTGTTCAAATATGCATTACCTTTGGGGAAGTTTATGTTTTGTTTAAACCAATATTTTGTTTTTTAATTATTTAAAAAAATGTGTTTATGAGAAAAATTACTTTATTATTACTAACGTTTATCCTTTCATTAGGGTATGTAAATGCACAGAGTGCATTACCAAATGTTTCTGAAGACGACAAAGGCCCTTGGTATTATGTGAGGGGGCTTGGATCCGGAGATGACAGAGAAAACCGTTACTGGACGGTAGAACAATACGAGAATGAGGATAAAAGCGACTCAAGGTTACGTGTTTTCGGAAGGCATGCAATGGCTACAAGTATCGAAGATGTGGATAGGCAACTTTTCCGTTTTGAAGACAATGGAGATGGCAGTTACAGTATCATCAGTAAATTTGCAACTGAAGCTAATCCGGAAGTAAATGGAAATAAGAATTCGGCTTACTTAAGTTGGTACACATGGGCCGAAAAAAACCAATCTGTTACTTGTTTTGAAGATATTCCTCAAACAGATTGGTGGATCAGAGAAAACACTACGGAGAATCAGTACACCGACGAAGGCTTTACTGCCCCTTCCGGCTACAAAGAGATTCCTCAGTATTATACCATTCGGCCAACAGAGCATGGTGATACCAGGTATGCATTTTTGCACCAAGGTAACCGCGGTTTTCAATGGTGCGTTGTGCTTGAAACAAGCACATGGGGTTACGGGGCGAACTCTTCTTTCTACTTTATTGAGTACCACGATCCGGGTTTAATTGTTACTCCCGAGGCGGAGATAGGCAAATTCATAGACTTCGGATATGTTACTTTCGAAGAGGAAGAAAACCTTAAAGCTGATTCTATTCAAGTGTTGGGAACTTTGAGTTTGGTTGATGACATCACCGTTACTTGCGGGGATAGCGAAAACTTTTATGTTACTACGAGAAGTCTTTCATGGAAAACAGAACTTGAAAATGAAGGAGGAGGAGTACTTTCTTCCCGAAACGGCGAAAAATTGGATGTCTGGTTCACCCCGGAAGCAATCGGAGAATATGAAACAACCGTGACTATTAAGTCCAAAAGAGAAAACGATAACGGAGAAGTTGAAGACATTGTGAAAACAGTTACTTTAAAAGGAGTGGCCAAGCCGGCTATACCTGTAAAAACAAGTCCGACTATCGCTCCAAGCAGTGCAGATGTTTGGTACACAATCTATTTCGACAAAAGATCAGCATTCTATTTGACAGATAGCGGTTTAGACAAACCCGTTGACACTTACCCAAGTATGTCGGAAGACACTGACTCTCAACTTTGGAAATTTGTACCGGTTGACGGTGCAGTTGATTCTTTCAATATCGTTAACAAATTAGGACATCAATTGGTGTATAATACAGATGATGAAGAAACCGGCGTTGATGATAACGGAGATCCAATCTTTACTCCGATTAATCTTTTCTATTCAACAGCCACTCCCGAAAATACATTCAGTTTCAAACTTCGTTCAGATGGAGGATACGGAATTGTTTGGAATGAGTATGTAGGAACGGATCCGGAAAATCCGATACCGGGATATGTTGCTAAAAAAGAATCCGCACCGGGACTTAGTATTGAAACAAGTTTAACAAACGCCGGAGTTTCTGTTCAACTATTTGAAAAAGGTTCGGGAGAATGGAAACAATCGGACGTTCCCGTATTCAGCACTGCCGCAAATCCAGTTTGGTACTATATTCAATTCCAAAGAGTAGCAGCTAATAGCAGTTATGGTAATCATGCCGTAAAAACTGTAGACAATACAATTACGGATGGTGAGGGAAATGAGACTATTCAAAAAGCCTATACTCAAGCTGAAATAGTAGCAGAAGATAGTGCATACTATTTCCGATTTGAAGGAGATTGGGAGAAATTCAAGGTGATTGATGCCGGAGGAACAGAACTTGATACGATTGCAAATCAAGAAGTTCTTCGTCAGGAAGCAGGTTTGGGTGCATTTTTCAACTTTGCTCGCTTCAAAACAACAGAAAACTGGCAATTACACTGTATCGAATCTCCTACTAAAGAAAATACTCTTAATGATTTTACCGGTGCTATGAATATGAAAGTGGGAGGATGGACTTTAGATGATGGCGGATGCGAACTTATTCTTACAAAAGTAAGTGAATATCAACCGGTAGGCATTGAAAATATTCCTGTTCAAGAAATTGACGACCCTGTTGTGGCTACGGTTTATTACACCATCCAAGGAATTCAATTAGGAAAGAAACCGACTACATCCGGTTTATATATCGAAAAATCAATTTATGCTTCGAAAAAAGTTTCAGCAAAAACCATCTACATTGTAGAATAAGTATTGTTGCACTTCATATATACAAAAAAGGCTTGCAGATTTGCAGGCCTTTTTTGTTGTAAGCTATCTCGATTTTCGGATATTGATTCGGGCAAAAGAATTAAACTTATGCCTTTTTGA
>JAIRRK010000164.1 GCA_031256015.1 Dysgonamonadaceae bacterium | reverse complement strand
TGTTCACTGTTTGTTTGATAGAATGATTTAGGTCCTATTTTGAATTTCAAACCTTCCATTTCTTCAAAAATATGATCTTCTCCTTTGAATACATGAACGATTTGGTCCGTAATCGAATCGTTTAATTTTTGATTGATTATGTATACCAAAGATGTTATTTGTGGAAATTTTTCGGCAATAAACGAAAGCAATGCTTCTCTCTTCTCCTTATCGTCCTCGTAAAAAATAACGATTAACATTACTTCTCCGGTAGTTGATGTGCGGATAATAATATTACGCATCAATCCGCCTTGATTTCTTAAATCATAAAAAGAGAAATTATTTTCCAAACAGAAATCCCGGATGGCCAAACGAATCGAATTTGAAGGTTCTCCTTGCAGCAGACATTCGTTGATGTTCAATACTTTATCGAACATTTTCGGGATATGAAAACCCAAAGCGTTCATATTATCCGCCGGGATATTCGATTCTATTTCTTCTTGAGTTCGCCAGCGTTTATTGGAAAAAGAAAATTCGAGTTTGTTGCGATAAAATTGTGTTTTGTCGGAACCGATGATGGGAGATGTTTCGGGAAGTTCTATTTTCCCTATTCGTATCAAGTTCTCCGTAACTTGTTTTTGTTTGTGTTTTATTTGTTCGGAATAGGGGAGGATTTGCCATTTGCATCCTCCGCAAATTCCGTAATGTTCGCAAAAAGCGTCGGTTCGTTGCTCGGAATACTTATGGAAATGAACGGCTTTTCCTTCGATATAAGAATGTTTTTTTCGTATGATTTGTATATCGACAATATCTCCCGGTACGACAAAAGGAACAAAAACTACCTGATCGTTCACCTTTGCAATTGCTTTTCCCTCCGAGCCGATTCCCGTAATCAATACTTCTTCCAGTAGGGGCAATGATTTTTTCTTTCTCGCCATGTGTAATTTATTTATAACCGGTTTAATGATAGATGAAATATAATCTTTTCACGACTCAGATGATTTATTTTTGATGAATGACAGAATGATAAAACCGATAATAATCAAACTGATACTCAATAAAAACATCTTTAATGCAGAAAATAGAATGATAATAACAATGGAAAATAAAATGAGCGAATACGACCATTTGTTATCTTTCCATCCGAAATTTTTGAACTTCAACGAAAACATGGGGATTTCCGATACCATGAGTAAGCAGAATATAATCAATAATCCGACAACCGATGCAACGTAAATGCTTGGATTACGGTGTGTATAAGGTAAAATAGTCGGAATAAACGAAATCCAAAACAGCGCACAAGCAGGAACGGGCAGTCCCAAAAACGAGTCGGTCTGACGTGTATCCGTATTGAATTTAGCCAAACGAATGGCCGAAAATATAGGCAATAAAAACGCAATGAAAGGCAAGCCCGAAAAAGACAAGCCTTGAGTGGCGGAGTTAAGATAAGCATAAATAACACAACCCGGAGCCATTCCGAAACTGATGACATCAGCCAAAGAATCTAATTCCGCACCGAGTTTGGAATAAGCTTTTAATAAACGAGCGGCGAAACCGTCCAAGAAGTCGAAGATAGAAGCTAAAACAATGAAAATGAAAGCTCCGGAGAAATTTTCATATTTCAATATCATAACACAAGCCATGCAGCCGGCAAGTAGATTCAGACACGTGATAAGGTTGGGGATATTTTTCATAAAAATCATTTTAATCGGGCGATGATAGTCTGATTTCCGAATACTTTTTGGTCCAATTCAACTTGGATATCGGCGTCTAACGGCAGAAATAAATCCACTCGTGATCCGAATTTGATAAAACCCAACTGTTCATTAATGCGACAATCTTGTCCTTCCCTTGCGTAAGTCACAATTCGTCTAGCCATCGCTCCCGCTATTTGTCGAACTAAAATAACATCACCGTTTTTTCTTTCGATGGCAATGCTCGAACGCTCGTTTTCGGTGCTTGATTTCGGAAGATAAGCCGCCATAAATCGCCCCTTCTGATAAGAATAATGAATTATTTTTCCATCAACCGGAATCCAATTGATATGAACATTCGTAATGCTCATAAAAACAGATACTTGAAGTCTCTTTTCCTGAAAATACTCGGCTTCGAAAACCTCTTCAATAACAACAATAGTTCCGTCGGCCGGAGCAACGACAATATTTTGGGTATTGTCGGAATAAATGCAATAAGGACTTCGGAAAAAGTTTAGTGTAACGGAAAAGATGCCGATTGAGGCAATCAATACGAAATAGAAGAATAAGGTATGCGAAGCATAGTAATAAAGTGCTGCATTAAGCAACACAAAAAACAGAAATGTTGAAAATATAACGAAATGACCTTCTTTATGAATTCGCATGAACTTGACCTTTTTTCGCAAAGATAATAATAAAGAATGAAAACTATATAACACGCGATTTGATGTAACCTTCTTTTTGGAGAATTTCTCCGATTTTAGCTCTGAAATCGCCTTGAATAATAATTTCTCCGTTTTTAGCCGAACCTCCGACACCGCATCGGGTTTTCAATAACTTTCCTAAAGTTTCCAAATCATCGTTTGTCCCTGTAAATCCGGTTACTAAAGTAACTTTTTTTCCTCCTCTGTTCTTTTTATCCAACTGAATATGTAATGTTTGTTTTTCTTTCGGCAAAGTATTTTGTTCTTCTATTTCTTCTCTTTCGTATTGAAAATCGGGATTTGTAGAATAAACCACATTTAACCGTCCTTTCCGCAAGTTGTTTTTCATCTGTTTATGATTTTATGTTTACCATACAGAACCTTCGACAATCAATTCAATCGCATCGGTTTCATATCTTTGAAAATGAATATGCAAAGATAAAATTTAATTTTCTTATTTGTTTCTTTTCTTTATAAATCCTACTAAGTGCAGGAAGAAAGCGTGCATCCATAGGCATTACTTGCCTGCGCTCATAGGCATTACTTGCCTGCGTACTAAAGAAGGAAGCAAGGCGAAGCTCGGCTCGGGGGGCACGGTGCGAACTGAAAACAATAAAAAAAGAAGAACAATAAACTTTTTTCTTCTTTTTTAGTAAAATGTCGAAAAAAGTTCTTAGCTTCGCGGTCGTATAATAATGGGATTAAAATAACATTTTAATTTACTTATGAAAGAAAGCAAATCAACAACACCCGTAGTTGCGTTTATCATGGCGTTGTTAATTGGAGTGCCTGTGTGCGCACAAGTGACAATAGGAGCGAGTATAGAACCGAATAAAGGAGCTTTTCTCGACTTGAAACAAAGGGACCCGGATACTAACAACACTACCTCGGACAAGGGCTTGCTGTTGCCTCGCGTACAGCTGACCGACTTGACCAAGCTTTACCCGATGTTCACGGGCAGCTAC
>JAIRRK010000081.1 GCA_031256015.1 Dysgonamonadaceae bacterium | reverse complement strand
ACACTTCAATAGGGGATTCGTTTGCTGTTAACTTAATCGAATCGGGTGGATTTTTTTCGGCAATGGAAAATTTTACTTTTCCGACCGGACTAACTTCAAAAGAGCATGAGTCCCGGTCGAAAATAAAATCTTTCACTTTTTCATGAGGAATTTGATTTTTAATTCGCTCTAAACTGTTCATATCCGACAGAACTTCATATACTTTTTCTTGCCTGCAAAGGATTGTTTTAATTTCGCTAAAAAATTCGGCCATAAGTAGAATTATTTAAAGTTCCAATTTGCGGGATCTTTTCTCCATTCCTGTAATGTTTTTATTTCCGATTCGTCGATGTAATCCGTTCTTAAAGCTTCGTCCAGAACAGCATCATAATTGCATAATGTTGTTAATTGCACTTTTGCATCTTTGAATTTCTCTTGGGCGAGAGGGAATCCGTAAGTGAAAATAGCAATCATTCCGGAAACATGGCATCCTGCGTTTCTTATTGCTTCAACTGCTTTCAGGCTGCTTCCTCCGGTTGAAATCAGGTCTTCGATAACAACGACTTTGGAGTTAGGCTTCAAATCTCCCTCAATCAGGTTTTCTAATCCATGATCTTTCGGTGTTGCTCGCACATATACGAACGGAAGATTCAATTCTTCGGCAACCATGGCTCCTTGAGCGATGGCTCCTGTCGCTACACCTGCAATGGCATCCGTGTCTTCGTATTTTTCCGCGATAATGCGAGACAATTCCAATTTGATAAAATTCCGGGTTGTCGGATAGGATAATGTTTTGCGATTATCACAATATATAGGGGACTTCCATCCTGATGCCCAAGTAAAAGGATTAGCCGGTTGAAGTTTGATAGCTTTGATTTTCAATAATTTTTTTGCGAGAATTTGTTCTAATGTTTCCATAAAAAGATATTTTATGTGTTGTTGAATTTTCAGATTTTGCACAAAAATAGTTATTTTGCAACGAAAAAAACTACTTTCCGGTTAAAAAAGAGAATGTATTATTTGAATAAATCAAACTATTCGGGTAATACCTAATGTAAGAATACTTATTTTTACGGATTTTGCTTTCAGAAGAGCGTGAGCGCAAGCCTCTAAGGTTGATCCGGTAGTCAGTACATCGTCAATGAGCAGAACGTGTTTTCCTTGCAATGTTTGAGCGTTTTTAATATTGAAAATTCCGGATGTATTTTTCCATCGGTCGAATGCTCCTTTTGTTGTTTGACTGATATTTGCCTTTTCCCGATAAAGAATCGAAGTATCTATTGGTATATGAGTGATTTTTGAAATTCCGGCTGCAATTATCTCCGTTTGATTGAAGCCTCTCAATTTTAATTTTGATTTGTGTAAAGGTACGGGAATAATTAAATCGATGGAAGTAAAAAAATCAAGTGTTTCTTTTGCCAGGTATTCTCCTAACCATTGTCCGACATAAATATTTCCGCGGTATTTTAATTCGGCAATTAACTTTTGCCCCAAACCGTTTTTATTGTAAAAGAGAAACGAAGCGGCTTTTTCTAACGGAAATTTTCCGGCCAACTGTTCATACGCCGAATTACTTTTTGATAAGTGATAGAAGGTTTTCGGAAGTTCGGAAAAACATTCCATACAGAGGTGTTTTTCATTTTCGATTAAAGATTGAGAGCACCCCACACATAATTCGGGATAAAATAAACGGAAAAAGTTTTGGAATGAGTTTTTTATTTTCATGGTTCAGGTTGTTTAGTCAATGAATGGAATCAGTTTTTTGAGTCAAGGGCTTTTTGGATTTCCTCCGGAGTATATCCTCTTCCGGTGGCGAATCGCATCAGTTTTTGTTTTATTTCGTATTCATTATTCCCTTTCAGGGTTTTCTTTTTCTTTTCGAGGAGTTGGTTTAACCGAGAAATAGTTTCTTGAGGATGAATCCTCTGTAAAGCATCGGAAATGATGTTTTCGGGAATATTTTTCTGCATCAAAGCATATTTGATTTTATATGCGCCCCATTGGCTGTACTTTGATTTATCATTTACAAAAGCCTTGCAATATCGTTCTTCATTCAGAAAATCCTCTTTTTGCAAGCGGGATAGAATTTTTTTCTGATCGGACGGAGAAACATCCCAAGCATCCATTTTTTTCCGGACATCGGCCATACATCTTTCTCCTCGACTGCAATAGGCCGCTAAGCGATGAAGAACTTGTTCATAGTTAATTGGTTTCATTATAAAATAGCTTTAATCATTCTGTCGTTTTGTGAAATATCTTTATATAATTGAACGGAGGAATAATTCTTTTCCCGTATCATTTGCTCTGTTTCTTTTCCGAATAAAGCACTTGTCTCGAAAAACAAAATCCCGCCTTTTTTCAACTGTTTCAGTCCGATGTCGGATATTGTTTCATAAAACAAAAGTGGTTGTTCTTCCGGTACGAATAAGGCTTGATGAGGCTCGTATTTCAGCACATTGGCCGATATTTGCTCTTTCTCATGGGGAACAATATAAGGCGGATTACTGACAATAATATCCCATTGAAACTGACTCCAACTATTTTTTTCGGAAGTAGTTAGAATATCTTCCTTGAAAAAGGAAATTTCCACCTTGTTAAGTCGCGCATTTTTTCGAGCAATTTCCAAAGCTTCGTTTGAGATATCCAAAGCATAAATTTTCGCTTCAGGAAGATATTTGGCGAGGGAAACGGCAATACATCCCGATCCTGTCCCGATGTCCAAAATATGGAGAGGCTTTTCGGGTTGTATCGAATGAAGGATTAAATCGATTAATTCTTCTGTTTCAGGACGAGGAATCAATACATGTTCGTTGATGAAAAAAGGCAAACCGAAAAATTCCGTTTGTCCGATTATCTGTTGTATCGGACGGAATTTTTTCAAATCGTCAACAATCTCTTTTATCCGAATCCGTTCTTCTCGTGATATTTCACTATCTTTGTCGAGCAAAATAGCATGTTTGCTTTTTTTACAAACAAATTCCATAATGAGAGAAACAAAAGATTTTATTTCCGACTCGGAATATAAATTTTGCAATTCTTTCTGTATGGATTGTATGGTTTTCTGCATGATGCAAAGATAATTATTTTATTTTGGAAGTAGGTAATAAATATATGTATCGTTGTTTGGAGTTGGCAAAGAAAGGGAAAGGCTTTGTTTCTCCCAATCCGATGGTGGGGGCCGTCATTGTTTATGAAAATAAAATAATAGGAGAAGGATTTCACCGCAAATACGGACAACCACACGCGGAAGTAAATGCAATAAATGCCGTTAAAAATCAGAATTTATTAAAAAAAGCGACTTTGTATGTCAACTTAGAGCCGTGTTCTCACTATGGAAAAACGCCTCCTTGTGCCGAATTGATAATAAAAAAGCAAATACCCAAAGTTGTTGTCGGAATAAGAGATCCTTTCCCTTCGGTTTCGGGTCGAGGGATACAAATGATGAGAGATGCCGGAATCGAAGTGATTGTTGATGTGTTGAAAGTCGAATCGGAACAATTGAATGTTCGTTTCTTTACTTTTATAAACAAAAAACGACCTTACATCATCTTGAAATGGGCACAATCATCAGACGGATTTATTGACAAGAAAAGAGAAATAAATGACGGGCAACTCCCGGTGAAAATTTCGAATGATTTAACTCAACTATTCGTTCATAAACTGAGAGCGGAAGAATCGGCAATCATAGTCGGTTCCCGAACACTTACTTTAGATAAACCTCTTTTGAATGTTCGTCATTGGAACGGAAATGACCCTGTGAAAATAAAAGCGGATAAAAATAAACCTTTATCTGTTTTGATGCAGGACTTGTACGATGAAAAAATTCAATCGCTGATTGTTGAAGGAGGTGCTGCACTTTTGAGCAGCTTTATTGAAGAAGGATTATGGGATGAAGCTAACATTGAAATCAATACTTCCTTGAAACTCTATGAAGGAGTGAAAGCCCCTGAAATTTCAGGAAGTATCGAAACTGTTCAAAAATGTAAAAAATCAGCGATTTTATATTATAAGCCCTAAAAATTTATAAATATTGCTCAAGTCGATGAATTAAGTGGAAAATGTTTCTACTTTTGCATAACCTAAAAATGAAATATAAATGTATTTGAAAAGAGGATTTTACATACTTATTTGTTCGTTATTGTTAATTAACTTTTCTTCCTGTCTAAATAGTGAAAACGATGATAACAATGTTGTTTTGTCGAAAGACTCGCAAATCACCTCATTGAGATTGTCGAATTTACGTATGCCGATTTTGGCTTCTACCTATTTTACGATTGATCAAAGGCAAAATTTGGTTCACAATGAGGATTCTCTGCCTTTTCAAACAAATATAGATTTGAATGCGCTGTTGACTTATACAACAGGTTCGGGATATACGGGAAATATGCAATTCTCCATCGATAACGATTCTATTATTTGGGTATCAAGCGGAGATTCAATCAGTCTCTCCGAATTTGTAAAAGCGGGGGAGTTCAAAATAGCTGCTCCGGATGGAGAACACACGAAAACATATACATTTAAACTCAATATTCATCAAGTCGATCCGGATTCCATGCAATATCATTTGTGGAGTACGATGGATTTTGCGCCATCCGATGAGATTAGAAAAACAGTGACAATGGATGATTCCTCGTATCTTACTTATACTCAATCTTCCGATGGAATAAAAATGTATCTTTCTTCCGATTTGAAGACATGGAATGAACAAAGTTTATCCGGATTGCCTTCCGATACGGAAATAGAAAATATTCAGGTATTAAATAATACGGTATATGTCGTCGGTTCGGATAAAAAAATATACTTATCACCGGACGGAGCGAATTGGTCGACCGTGAATACGACCGTTCCGGTTGATGCAATTTTAGGATATTTGAACTCGGAGAAAAGAAAAGGTTTGGCTGTCGTTTTTGAAAAAGACGGCGTTCCGGTTAATGGATTTATTTTCAATCCTTCTTCAGGAGAAACATTAGTGGAATTGGGCGATGAATTACCGACCGGATTCCCTTTACATAACATAACATTGGTAAGTTTGAATGAGAAAACAGCGATAATAATAGAAAATATGAACTCGGTTTGGTCGACCAACGACGGATTGTATTGGGTGAAATTGGAAGAACCGAATTATTCTTATCCTGAAATAACAGGAGGAAGCATCGTTGTTTATAATGATAAAATTTATTTCATCGGAGGTCGTTTGCTTGAAGGTGATTATAATAAAATTATCTATACTTCAAGGAATGGAGGACTTGTTTGGGAAGAAGAAAGTACAAAAACTCAAGCTCCGGAGAACTTTATATTGAGAGAAGGTGCTTCTGTCGTTTTGAATAAAACGGATAAGTCGTTTTATATTATCGGAGGGAAAAATGCAGAGGTGTCTGATTCTCCTTTCAATGATATTTGGAGAGTAACTTTGAATTCAAAAACATTTTTGAAATAGAAAAGTTTCCTAAAGATATAATTTTGAAGTATTTTTCTCGTTTTCATTAAGATAGAAGCTTGAAATTTATGAATGATACTTCAATAAATATGCAAAGAAAATCAGGGCTCTTATTGTTCGTGGTATTTGTCTTGATAATGCTAAGTAGAGGAACAGCGGTTGCTCAGGAATATAGATATGAAATTGGAGGAATGGCCGGCGGATCGATGTATATGGGTGATGCTAATCAACTTTCTCTAACCAAAGATTGGCATCCTTCGGTGGGATTGATCTTCAGAAATAACTTGAATTTCCGTTGGGCATTTAAAGCCGATTTGCTGATGGGAGGAGTTTCGTATGATACGAAGAATACAAAAAATGTGTTTCCAAACAATGCTTACGCTTATTTCCAACGTAACTTTTATGAGTTAGGCGGACATTTGGAATTTAATTTTTTTCCGTACAGCGATAAATTTGCTTATTTGGACACAAGTCGAATTTCTCCCTATATTTTTACGGGAATCGGTTTAACTGTTGCTCCGGGTATAGATAATACGTTTTTTGGGGTCAATTTCCCGTTAGGAATAGGAGTGAAGTATAAACTGAAAAATCGTTTGAATTTAGGTTTGGAATTTGCCGTTCATAAATTGTTTGATGATGATTTTGATGCTCCTTATTCGAAAGGTTTTAATTTGGATAATCCTTATGAAATAAAGAGCGGACTCTTTAAAAATAAAGATTGGTATAATACATTGTTTATCTCCGTTACATGGGAATTTGGCCTGCGTGACGAAAGATGTACGACTGACTGATGAAAGAAAAAATAGATTTAGGAAGATTACCGCAGCATATTGCTATCATTATGGATGGTAATGGACGTTGGGCACAACAAAAAGGATTGAATCGTTATGAAGGTCACCGAGAAGGTGCCGAATCGGTTCATGACATTGTTGAAGCGTCAGTTCAGTTGAAAATAAAATATTTAACTTTATACGCATTCTCAACCGAAAATTGGAATCGTCCGAAAGAAGAAGTTGATGCTTTAATGGAATTGTTGATTTCGACAATAAAGAAAGAAACCCCCATTTTAATGGAGAACAATGTTCGATTACTGGCAATAGGCAATATCACCCGTTTGCCGGAAATGAGCAAAAAAACGTTGGATGAATGTTTGGAAGAAACAAGTCGAAATACCGGATTGACTTTGGTGATTGCCTTAAGTTATTCATCTCGTTGGGAATTGACGGAAATGGCTAAAAAAATAGCTCACGAAATAGAAGAAAAAACCTTGAACGTAAATGATATCAAAGAAGAAATCGTTCCGCAATTTCTTAATACTAAGGATATTCCGGACCCTGATTTGTTGATTCGTACAGGAGGAGAACATCGCATCAGTAATTTTCTTTTATGGCAAGTTGCTTACTCGGAGCTATATTTTACTCCGACGTTTTGGCCTGATTTCAGAGAAAATAATTTGTATGAAGCTATCTTGGATTATCAAAAACGGGAACGACGTTTTGGAAAAACCGGAGATCAAATAAA
>JAIRRK010000008.1 GCA_031256015.1 Dysgonamonadaceae bacterium | reverse complement strand
CTATTGGATAATTTGTCGGATAGCCCCTAAATGAGGATAAAACAGAATTTTAACAGGAGCTTTCTTGTCTTCAAACACAGCCGTTTCCAATATTCGGGTGATTCCGAATTGAGTGATGTTTATCGTTTCGGAATACACTTTCTTTTTATCGGTGAAAATTTCGAGTTGAGCCTTGCCGGGTACGTTATACACAATGCTTTCCGCCTCTTTCTTCTTTGCTTTCGGGTCGTCTGTCGGAATTTCTACCGTGTGTAAGTTTTTCAGATTAAGGTAAAAAGGAGAACCGCTCAAATCGTCGGCAACCACTATACCTAAATATTTTGAAAAACGGAAAAGTATTTCTTTTTCTATTTCATCGTCGGGTTCCAGCGTGAATCGTTTGTTTTTGACGGTCACTTCTTTTGTTCCGAGAAATAATCCGGTCCACGATTTTTCCTGAGCATCCAACTTATCCAAAATAAGTTTAATTGCTTCGCCGTCTTTGGGAACATTATCGGTTTCGCCGGTCAGAATATCTTGCCGACTTTCTCTGATTCGATAGATATTCTTGGCCGCTACCTCAGCCATTTTACTGATGGAACCTGCGTGCAGGTATTCTTCCGTGTAAAGCGATTGGGGGTTGATGGAAGAAACACCGGAAGCGGTATTTGAATGATGGACGTTGACTGTCTGTTTGGGATTATTTTCGGGAGTATATTCGGCATTGATGGAACATATCACGCCCTCTTCAGTGAGATAGACGAAAGGAGCCGTCGTTTTCGATTTGAAAGCAACCAAATAGGACTGATGTTTATTCGGAATGCCGATTTCCGAAACGGATATCTTGTTGAAAGAGTAAACGGTTTTATCGTCCGTAACCACTTCGGAGTCGTTTACACCCAGATAACGAGCCGCATAACGAGCGTAAGGCCCTGCTTTTTGCTTGGTTTCGGTGTATTCGATATCGATTTCGAGAATGGTCTTCGGAAGAAAGTATTGAACTCCGTAATCGTTGGATTTAACGGCGTTAGCTCTGATTACTTTCGTTTGAGAATAGACCTGAGATACGGAACCGATAAAAAAGAAAATCAGTATATACGATATTCCGATTGATTTATTTTTCATAATGTAATTCGTTAAAATATTCGCTTGCAAATATAAGCATTTTCAATTTACCGGTACGCATTTCAATCATCTATCTTTGAAGTGGGGGAGTGTTATTGTTTTTTGCCGGGTGAACATCCGACTTATATTTTGCCGAATTTCATCTTTTATTAGCTATTTTTGCAACGTGAGAATTATCGCAGTATTTATCAAACAAATTATTAGAAATGAAACAGCTGTTAATTGTGATATTAATCGGTTTGAATTTGATTGCTTGTACGCAATCAGCCAAAGAAAAACGATTGAAAGCAACCGCAAAACGCACGGAGGCATTGAACTTGTATTCCCGGTCGTTAATTACGATGAATCTTAACGACAGTGTTATTCAACAAGTAATTGATTTACTCGACGAATCGATTGCCATTGATGAAGAATATGCTTTGTCGTATTTTTCCAAAGCCGGTATGCTGAGCAAGTTGAATAAAAACGAAGAAGGTGTAAACGTTCTTACTTCGGGTTTGAAGGCAATAAAAAAGGATGATGTTGACTTGTTGACATTAAGGGCCATTCTTTATGAAAGGTTGGGGAACGACGACTTGGCTAAACAAGATTATACATCATTAAAACAGCTTTTCGATAAGATATTGGATAAAGAACCGAATAGTTTTTACGCCTTATCAAACAGAGCGGTTATTGTTTCGCTCGATGAAGACAAGGAGAAAGGATTGGCCGAATTAAACAAAATCGATCCGAACCGGCTGAACGAAAAAGAGAGCATTCAATTCCGGTTTTTGGAGAAGACGTTAGCGAACGACACTCGCAGCGAAATCATTGAAAAGATAGACATGTAACCGGTACATTCATTCCGCTTGGACCCTAAGCTGTCTTCCGATAGCTGAGTACGGCCCACGTATTGGATATAAGAGCAAAAATTCCAAGTGCTCCGATGGTCGGAAGTAAATCGGTTAATCCGCTGCCTTTCAGGTAAACCTGACGCATAATGAAGATAAAGTATTTTAACGGATTCGGAACGGTGATGATTTGTGCCCATCGGGGCATACTGTCGACCGGCGTGAACAGTCCGCTCAATAAAATACAGACCAACATGAAAAAAAAGATAACAAACATCGCTTGTTGCATCGTCGATGAATGATTTGAAATAACCAATCCGAAACCCGAAACGGCAAGAATATAGACAAATGCCGCAACATAAATGGTTGAGAGATTCCCCGCCGGAACAAGTCCGTAAACCGCCCATGCCACCGCAAAACACAAACTCAGTATCACGAAACCGAGCACCCAATAAGGAATCAGTTTAGCCATGATGAATGCAAGCTTCGGAACGGGCGTTACGTTAATTTGCTCCATTGTTCCCTTCTCCTTTTCGCTTACGATGTTCAGAGCCGGCAAAAAGCCGCAGATTAAAGTGAGAAGCATCACCATTAATGCGGGAACCATAAACACTTTGTAATCCATACGAGGGTTGAATCGGTTTTGATTCACCGGGTTGATGCGGTAAGGAGGAGCGTCAGCTCTTAATCCTGCTTCGGTTTGCAGTTCTTCCGCATACGTTCTGACAATCTCGGCCAGGTAATTGCTTCCGAAAGCTCCTTTGGTTCCGTTCACGGCGTTCGCCGAGATTAAAACCGATGCCGCTCCTTCTTTCCGTAAGTCCCGTTCAAAGTTGCCCGGAATCTCGAGAACAATATCGACCGAACCCGATTCAACTGCTTCCATCGCTCGCGAATAAGTCGAAGCCGTTTCCGTAACATCAAAGTACGTCGATGCGGCCACTTTCCGAACGAGCCGTTCCGACACGGTCGTTCGGTCGTTGTCGATAACAACCGAATGAATGTTTTTCACCTCTTGATTGGCTGCCCAAGGCAATATCAACATCATTATAACGGGCATGAACAAGGCGATTCGAGGCAGGAACGAATTTCTCGTAAACTGCTTCACTTCTTTTTCTATCAGGTATTTGAGTATCATTATTGCAAACGGTATTTGAAATTCTTCAGACTGATAAGCATGATTACGGCAATCATCGAAACCAACACGGCTGTTTCTTTCAGTACATAAGTGAAGCCGAGTCCTTCAATCATGATTTTCTTCACGGCGGCGATGAACCACCGCGCGGGAATAATGTTCGATATCCATTGTAAAAGAAGAGGCATGCTTTCTATCGGGAAAATCATTCCCGATAACAGCATGACGGGCATCATCAAAACCATTCCCGAAACCAGCATGGCTGCCGGTTGTGAGTTTACGATTGTCGATATCAGCAATCCGAGCGATAAGGCTACGAAGATGAATAACAGCGACAGAACGGAAAGCAGGCCGAGACTTCCGGCTACCGGCACATCCAAAACGAAGACCGATAAGAGTAGCAAGGTAGCTAAGTTAACGATTGAAAGCGTCAGATAAGGCACGGTTTTCGCCAATATAACGGAGATGGGTTTGATGGGAGAAGCGAGCAACACTTCCATTGTTCCGAGTTCCCTTTCGCGCACGATGGAAATGGAAGTCATCATGGCACAAATCAGCATCAAAATAAGCCCCATAACGCCCGGAACGAAGTTGTAAGCACTTTTCTGTTGCGGATTATACAACAACTTTATCTCCGGTGAGATTTGCATATTTGCCCTCGCCGTCCCCTTGTTAATACCGTTCCGGTAAGATTTTATCACATTGGCGGCATAACTCGTAACGGCCGTAGCTTTGTTGGGTTCGGTTGCATCCGTAATCAATTGCAGAGAAGCCTCTCCGGTTCGCAACAGGTTTTCGTTGAAGTTTTCCTCAAAAACGATGACCAAATCGGTTTCGTCTCTTCGGAACAGATTGTCGATTTGTTTCGGATTATCTATCGTACGAGTTATATCGAAATAAGGATTGGCATCGATTTCGTTTATCAGGCGTTGCGTTGACGCATCGTTCGAAGGGTCTCCGACAGCCACTCTTATATTTCTCACTTCGGTACTTATCGCAAATCCGAAGATAATAATCTGCGCTACCGGCATCACGAGTAAAATCAGTACCGTACGCACATCGCGTATGATATGATAAAATTCTTTCTTGACACATGCGAAAAACGGTTTCATATCTGTTATTCTCCTGTTCTTTCCGCCGTACGGGCAATGTGAGTAAATACGTCGTTCATGCTGTCGGCGTTGTATTGACATTTCAGTTTATCGGGCGTATCCAAAGCCTTTATTCTTCCGTCGACCATGATGGATACCCGATTGCAGTATTCCGCTTCATCCATATAATGAGTGGTTACGAAAACGGCAATCCCTCTGTCGGAAGCGTCGTAAATCAGTTCCCAGAACTGTCTTCGTGCGGCAGGGTCGACTCCGCCGGTAGGTTCATCGAGAAACACGATTTTCGGTTCGTGGAAGATGGCAACGGAAAAAGCCAATTTCTGTTTTCGTCCCAATGGAAGAGCCTTCACCGGGGTATTTCGGTCTTTCCCGAAATCGAGAGTATGGAGCAACTCGTTGGTTTTCTCCGCTATTTGAGAGTCGCTCATTCCGTAAATACCTCCGAAAAGGCGGATGTTTTCCCACACTTTTAAGTCTTCGTATAACGAAAACCGCTGACTCATATATCCGATATTCCGTTTTATCGGTTCCGGCCGTCGGGTTATATCATAGCCGGCGACAGTTCCTTTACCCGAAGTCGGTTTACTGAGTCCGCACAACATTCGCATGGCCGTAGTTTTCCCGGCTCCGTTAGCTCCGAGGAATCCGAAAATTTCCCCTTTCCGTACATTGAAAGAAATGCTGTCGACGGCTGTAAACTTCCCGAAGCGTTTAGTTAAATTTTCTGTTTCGATAACGATATTATTCATAATCATTGTGCTGCTGCCTTCATGTAACAATCTTCAATATCAGGCTTTATGGTTGTTATTTCGATTTGTGTATTGCCGTTACTTGTCAAATACTCACGCAGTTCGTTTATGCTTAAACTGCTTTCGACTGTAATATGGTGAACGTTTCCGAACGCGAAGGCGGTTTTTACTTGGGGATTTCTTCTCAAATCGTTCAACAGACGAGGCATATTATTCCCTTTAACGGCCCAAAGAACATCATCGTAGTGTTCCTTAATTTGCGTCGGAGTATTTATTTCCATCACCGAGCCGTTTCGCATCAGGGCGATACGGTCGCAAAGACTTGCTTCATCCATATAAGGAGTCGAAACGAGTATCGTAATACCCTGTTGCTTCAGTTTGAAAAGCATCTGCCATAATTCTTTGCGTGAAATCGTATCGACGCCGGTAGTAGGTTCGTCCAGAAAAAGGATTTCCGGTTTGTGAATCAAGGCGCAGCAGAGAGCCAGTTTTTGTTTCATTCCACCCGACAAAGCTCCTGCTCGCCGCTTTTTGAACGGCTCTATTTGCGTATAAATATCCCGGATAAGATGATAATTCTCGTTTGTACGGGTATTAAATAACGTAGCGAAAAACGAAAGATTTTCCTCTACCGTCATATCTTGATAGAGCGAGAATTGTCCGGGCATATATCCGATAATGGTGCGTATGGCTTTATAATCCTTCACCACGTTCAATCCTCCGACGTAAGCCGTTCCGCTGTCCGGCAAAAGGAGGGACGTCAGAATACGGAAGAGTGTTGTTTTTCCGGCACCGTCGGGTCCGATAATACCGAAGATTTCGCCGCGTTCAACCCGGAGGTCGACATTTTCCAGTGCCGTTGTTTTGTCGTAATTCTTCGATAAGCTTTTTGCTGAGACGGCTGTCATTGTTCCGTGAATTTTACATCAGCGTACATTCCTATTTTCAATAGTCCGTCGTTTTCGACAGCTATTTTAACCGCATAAACGAGGTTAGCTCTTTCGTCTCTCGTTTGAATTGTTTTGGGCGTGAATTCGGCCTTATCGGATATCCAAGCAAGAGTGCCTTTGTACTTTCGAGTTTCTTTGTCCTTGTAATCGGCATATACACTCACCGGTTGCCCGAGTTTCAATTCGGTCAATTGGCCGGAAGTAACATACGCACGCAGATACATATTCTTCATGTCGGCCATTTTGAATAACGGTTTTCCGACGGAAGTTAATTCTCCTTGTTCGGCGTATTTTGCCAATACGGTTCCGTTGATGGGACTAACGATTCTGCTCTTTACGATTTGGTCGTCTATTTGCGCGATTTGATTGAAAAGAGCTGCACATTCACCGCTGACAGCTTGGTTATTGCTCTCCAGAAGCGATAATTGAGCTGTCAATTGTTTTTCGAGAAGAGCAATTTGTGCTTCCGTATCGTCTCGCTGTTTACGGTTGGCGGCATTGGCGGAAATAAGTTTATCGGTTCGTTGAAGTTCTTTTTTCAGTGTTGTAATCTGTTGTTGAGCAGCCGCAATTTGTTTGGGTATATCCTGCTTACGGCTATTTACGGCCGTAATGTTTGAAAGCAATTGCATTTTCAACCAATGCAGTTGTATGGTGTCGATATACCCCGACTGTTGTTCCGTATTTAGTTCCGCGCCTTCATTAATTTCGAAACGCATGATTTTGCCGGTTGCTTCTGCTGAAACAATTATTTCGGTAGCTTCGAATATGCCCGAAGCGTCGTAAGTGTATTTTCCTTTTTGACAGGAAAACAACACTACCATTGTGATTAAAAGGATTGTGTTTTTCATTTATTCAAAATATTTTTTAGTTGATAGATAGATTTCATCATCTCTATTTCGTGGATAGCTTTATTTTGTCGGGCCATTTGCACAGCACTTATATCGCGTACGAGGTCGTTCATAGTCATTATTCCGTTTTCCGTTTTTGCTTCGGAGGCTTTCTTTATGTTTTCCCTCAATTTGATTATCTCGATATCATCATGGATGATTGTTCGGTATTTATCGGCTTCATTCTGTTGCCTGATAGCTTTGATGCGGGAGTTAAAGTGAAAAACCTCTTTTTGCGTATTGATTTTCTCGATGCTGTTATTTATTTTCCGAAGGTCGTTTTTTCGAGTGTACAATGCTCCGAAATTCCAATTTAATTTGAGGCCTCCGATAGCGTATGATCTGAAACCTTCTTTCAACATATTCAGTCCCGGGTTGCCGTATCCTCCTTGTAGAAATGCGCTTATCTTCGGGAGATTGTTTGCTGAAACACCTGCTTTTTGTACTTCCAAAAGGCTTGTGTTTGCTTCGTAAAATGCAATTTCCGGGCGGAGGTTTCCCGATTCATGACCGGTTATTTCAAAATTATCGAAAGAGACTTCCGGTTTTATGAGCCGAATACCTTCTTCCGGTAATTTTCCCGTAAAATAGGCGAGCATATCGGCATAAGCTTTGCATAGAGCTTCGAGTTCGGTTTTTCGCTGTGAAGTATTTAGTATTTCCACATTTATAATATCCAAATCCGATTGATTGGCCATTCCGTTTTGCATCGACCCGATAATTTTTCCCTGATTTGCTTTCAGTTCATTGTTATAGATATCGTTGAGTACTAACTGTTCTTCAAACAGCAAGACTCCGAAAAAAAGATCAATAATGCGCTCTCTCAAGGCGTATAAATCTATTTCGAATTGTTTTTCTTCAACATTGTGTTCCGCTTCGATGCGTTTCTTTTGAGACTTTATGGCTCCTCCATCCCAAATCATCTGATTCACTTCCGCCACCGCTTGATACTGATCGTGATTGATTGTCGGAATGTTTACTCCCGGCAATGAAATCGGAATTTCCGTCACCTCACTTTGATAAGTTGCTTTTAACGAAAGGGAGAGTTGAGGTAAATATCCGCGAGAAGCGTTTGTCAGGCTATATTCTTTACTTTGCTCTATCAGTTTATATTGTTTAATTTGCGGATAATTTTCACGAGCTTTTTCATAACAATCTTCAATTGTTAACTGACCGTATATCAGCAAGCTAAAATTAGAACATATAAGGAAGATTATCAATAATACCTTTTTCATAATTTCGAACTTCTATTTGTTATTGTGATTAAGGACGAAGACTTTTCAAAATGGTTTCGGTAATTTCTTTTTTCCGACGTTCTAACAATGCCGGTTTTTCCTCTTCCGAAATATGCAAAATGGAAGAAAATAAAGGCATTGCCACAAAGATAAAAATATTCATGGAAACAATATTCAACATCAAGTCGGGTGCGCTTATGGGTCTTATATTTCCTTTTTCAATTTCAACCTTCAGCTCTCTATCTATTTGGCCAAATAGTTTATGAGCCGTATTTTCCATTGTTTCTCTTG
>JAIRRK010000002.1 GCA_031256015.1 Dysgonamonadaceae bacterium | reverse complement strand
GACAACTTTCAGGACGTGGAAAGCCGCCTGTTTTGGGCGGCGGGAATGCGCCCGAAAGACCGCTACGTACATGCCCTCAATTTCAGCCTCTTTGTAGGCGGCCCCGACGTAATCGGCGCACAAAACCTGGGAGCGTTGTGCATTTGGGCGGGAACGATACCGTCAGACCGGTTGCTGTTTATTCTCAAAGAATTTCGGCCGACCGTTATCTGGACTACCCCCTCTTATGCGTGGTATCTGGGCGATACGGCCAAAAAACAGGGTATAGACCCGGCGAAAGACCTGGCGATTAACAAAATTATCGTAGCCGGCGAAGCGGGAGGTTCCATCCCGGCAACCCGCCGGGCTATCGAAAACCTGTGGGATGCGGAGGTATATGATTTCTTCGGATTGTCCGACATTTTCGGGGCGTGCGCCGGTATGTGCAGCGAAAAGAATGGTTTACATCTGGCCGAAGACAATATTTTGGTAGAAGTCATCAATCCGGAAACACTGCAACCTGTACCGGACGGAGAACAAGGGGAACTGGTTTTTACCACATTGAAAAAAGAAGCCCGCCCGCTTATTCGCTTCCGCACAAATGATATCGGAAGTGTCAACCGGGAAAAATGTGCCTGCGGCCGTACCCATGTCCGTATAAGTATTACAGGCAGGCGGGATGATCTGCTGATTGTATCAGGTGTAAACGTTTTTCCGAGCGATATTGAATACGTGATCCGGAATTTACCCGAACTATCCGGCGAATACAGGATTACGGCATTGAGTGAGAATTTCAGTACACGGTTTACGGTTGAAGTAGAACAAGCTATTCATAATACAATACCTAAAGAAATACTGGCTCAACAAGTATCCAATAATATTAAAGCGCGCATAGGGGTAAAACCTAAAGAAGTATTTGTTCTGGACTACGAAAGCTTACCACGCGCCACTCATAAAGCGGTACGACTAATAGATAAAAGAAATTGATTATGCCCGAATTAAGCAAAAAAACAGCCTGTTTCACAGACTCGGTCATTCGCCGGATGACAAGAATAGCGAACAGATACAACGCAATAAATCTGTCGCAGGGGTTCCCTGATTTCGACCCTCCGCAGAAATTAAAAGAGGCGTTAAAAACCGCCGCCGGAGGTAGTTTGCATCAGTATGCCGTCACATGGGGGGCGCAAAACTTCCGCGAGGCATTAGCCCGCAAGCAATCAAAATACATGGGTATCGATATCGACCCCGAGACACAAATCGTTGTAACCTGCGGAAGTACGGAGGCGATGATGGCGGCCATACTTACCGTTACCAATCCGGGTGATAAAGTAATCGTTTTTTCTCCATTCTACGAGAACTACGGAGCGGATGCCATATTATCGGGAGCCGAACCTGTTTACGTACATCTGAAACCACCGTATTTTAATTTCGATATCAACGAACTGGAAGAAGCCTTTAAGCAGCATCCGAAAGCATTGATATTGTGTAATCCTTCCAATCCTACAGGAAAGGTGTTCACCCGCGACGAATTGCAGGTCATTGCCGACTTTGCCATAAAGTACGATGTGTTTGTGATAACTGACGAAGTGTACGAACATATTGTGTACAAACCCTATAAGCATATTTATTTTGCTTCTCTGCCCGGAGTGGCCGACCGTACTATTTCGTGCAGTTCGTTGTCTAAAACCTATTCCATAACCGGCTGGCGGCTGGGATATGTAATTGCCCCGCCTGCTATTACGGAACACATACGGAAAGTACACGATTTCCTGACTGTAGGAGCAGCAGCACCCTTGCAGGAAGCAGCCGTAACAGCGTTGAACTTTGAAGATGAATACTATGAAGAATTAACACTTCATTATACGGAAAAGAAAGATTTCTTTCTGCAAGGATTAGACCGTCTTCAATTAAAATATACAGTTCCGCAGGGAGCCTATTATGTAATGGTGGATATCTCGGAATTCGATGTAACCGATGATGTGAAATTCTGCGAATGGCTGGCCCGCGAAGTCGGGGTAGCGGCAGTGCCCGGTTCCGGTTTCTTTAAAAGCGACACACAGCACTTTATCCGTTTTCATTTCGCAAAGAATATAGAAACATTGAAAGAAGCATTTGTAAGGTTGAAAGATTTACGTATAAAAGCGAAAGGAAAGCCATGGGAAAAATAATAGAAATAAGGTGGCACGGACGAGGTGGACAAGGAAGTTTCACTGCGTCGAAACTACTTGGTGAAGCCGCCTCGCTTCATGGAGGAAAATACGCGTTGGCTTTCCCTTCCTTCGGGCCGGAACGTAGAGGCGCACCCGTATTGGCTTTCACGAAAATAGCGGATAAGAAAATACAAGACCGGAGCGAAGTGAAACAATGCGACTACATTGTCGTACTGGATGAAACTCTTTTCAACGAAGCTTTTTTATATGACCTGAAACCCGAAGGAAGAATTATAATAAACACCGGAACGCCGGAAAAATATAAACATATAGACGGAAACAAACTGTCGTTAATCAACGCTTCGGACTTGGCACAAACTGTTTTGAGTCGTCCTGTTACCAATACGGTAATGATTGGAGCATTGGCGGGAGCAACGGCTGTTATATCGCTGCAGTCGCTATTGGCGGCCGCCACGAATTATTTCAAAGGAGAATTACTGGTAAAGAATATGGAAGCTATTAAGCAAGCTTTTGAATACAGCAAAAATCAGGAACAGATATGAACAGACCCCGACTTAAAAAGTACATAAAACCGGAGCATATAAAAGATTATCCTGTAGGACCGTCTTTCGAGGCAGGGTTTCTTACTTCCGAAAACTCAGGTTGGAGAACAGAGAAACCGGTTGTCAACAACAGCCGATGTACCGCTTGCCGGCAATGCTATCTGTGCTGTCCGGAAGGAGTTATTTTCAAAAAGGACGAGGTGATAGATATAGATTATTCTTTTTGCAAGGGTTGTGGTATATGCGCACGTGTATGCCCTAAAAAAGCAATAATAATGAGACAAGAGAAAGAAAATGAGTAAAAAACTGTTTATATCCGGGAATGACGCTGTTGCGGAAGGAGTTCGTCTGGCAAAGCCGCACGTCATAGCCGCTTATCCCATTACACCACAAACAGTAGTTGTTGAACGTTTGGCAGAAATGGTAGAAGATAAAAGCTTGGCGTCTGAATTTCTGCACGTGGAATCCGAACATTCCGCTCTTTCGGCGTGTATGGGTTCCGGTGCATTGGGAGCGCGGACTTTTACGGCAACCTCTTCGCAAGGATTGTTGTACTTGTCTGAGTGCCTGCATTATGCTTCCGGAGGACGTTTCCCGATTGTGATGATGAATGCCAACCGTTCGCTGGCTTTGCCCTGGAGTATTTATGGAGATCATCGGGATTCCCTATCTCAACTGGACTGTGGTTGGATACAGATTTATGTGGAAGATGCACAGGAAAGTCTCGATATGGCAATACAGTCATTTGCCATAGCCGAACATTTGAGTGTACTCACGCCTGTCATGCTTAATCTGGACGGATTTGCACTCACCCACACATACGAACTGGTTGAAATTCCGGAACAAAAGGAGGTAGATGCATGGTTGCCGCCATTCCGTACTCCCTATGCAATGGATTTTGACAAACCCAAGAATATGGGTTTCAGTTCTCAGCCTTCGGACAATACGGAATTCAAATACCAGCAACATAGGGCTATATCGGATGCCAAAGAAATAATCAAGGAAATAGATTCCTCGTTCGGAAACACATTTGGCAGGACTTATGGCGGATTGGTCGATGCTTACTTATGCGGTGATGCCGAATTTATAATTATAGCTTTGGGGAGTGTCGCAGGCACATGCCGGACAGTGATTGATGAACTCAGGAAAGAGGGTCGGAAAGCCGGACTTCTGAAAATCCGCTTTATGCGTCCGTTTCCTGACGAAGAGATTATCACAATCACACGCAATGCCAAAGCAATTGCCGTTATTGATAAGGATATTTCTTTTGGTTATGAGGGGACGGTTTTTACCAACGTAAATTCCGCCTTGTCACGTTATCCCAACCATATACTGAAATTGAATTTCATCGCAGGATTGGGAGGGCGGGATATTCCGAAAGAAAGTATTCGGGAAATATTCGACAAACTCAATGATGGAATTAATAATAACTCCGTAAAAACAGTGGAATTTTTAAACCTAAACGTAGAAACGGATGATTAATAAGAACGGAATAAATGCCCGTACCATTACGGACAAGGAGTTTTTTTACGGTCACAAAGCATGTGCCGGGTGCGGTGGTAGCCTCGTTGTCAGGCTCGCCTTGAAAGTGCTGGGCGAACGTACTTTTACGGTAGTGCCTGCGGGATGTATGTCGGCAGTCGGCTTTATTTACCCGCAACTATGCTTTACCGGAAATGCCATTATTTCCACTTTCGCCGGAACCGCATCCATGCTTTCGGGTATTGCGGCGGCCGCCAAAGCATTAGGACTGAAAGATTACCATGTGCTGGGCATTGCCGGCGACGGAGGAACAGCGGATATTGGTCTGCAGGCTCTTTCGGGAGCTATAGACCGCCGGGATAAAATTATTTATATCTGCTATGATAATGAAGCTTATATGAATACGGGAATACAAAAAAGCGGACTAACGCCGTTTGGGGCCAAAACTACCACTACTCCCGCCGGTGGAAATATTCGCGGAACAATTACACAAAAAAAGAACCTGTTCGAAATTGTGGCTGCTCATGGGATTGATTATGCGGCTACCGCAAGCATCGGTTATACGCAGGATTTTCTGAATAAAGTACAAAAAGCTTCAAAGGTAGAAGGCACATCGTTTATCCATGTATTTGCGCCGTGCCCCACCGGTTGGGGAACACCTTCGGATAGTGCCATAGATATCGCCCGTGAAGTGGTTGATACAGGCTTGTGGTATCTGGCCGAATATGAAAATGATGAATTTATATTAAATAAAAATCCGAAAGAATTTGCTTCGGTAGAAAAATATCTGAAACAACAAGGCCGGTTCAGGCACTTACAGGAAGAAGATATAGAAAATATCATTGCTTCGAGAGACAGGAAATGGAAACGAATGCGGGAAAAATGGAGTACAAACAATAAATAATATGGTTGCAAGAAACATACTTGAAACAATCGGCAATACTCCAATGGTGGAGCTAACCCACACCTGTACGGGAATTTGCCGGTTATTTATGAAACTCGAAAACCAAAATCCGGGAGGGTCTATTAAAGACCGGATAGGATTATCAATGATTAATGATGCGGAAAAACAGGGAAAAATCAGTCCCGGAGATACACTGATAGAGGCTACAGCCGGCAATACGGGTATTGGATTGGCCCTAACAGCGCGGATGAAAGGATATAAATTAATACTGGTTATTCCCGACAAAATGAGCCGGGAAAAGATTAATCATTTACAGGCTTTGGGTGTTGAAGTCATTATCACGCGTTCCGATGTCGGCAAAGGACATCCTGAATATTATCAGGATTATGCACAAAGGATAGCCGTGGAGAGAGGTGCTTATTATACCAATCAATTTGAAAATCCGGCCAATCCATTGGCGCATGAAACATCTACAGCTCCTGAGATTTGGGAACAAATGGAACATCAGGTAGATGCCATTGTTGTTGGTGTCGGTTCATCCGGAACAATTACGGGATTAACCCGTTTTTTCAAAAAAGTATCGCCGCAGACCGAATTTATACTGGCCGACCCGGAAGGCTCCATCCTTTCCGATTATATCAATAAGGGCATTACACGTACGGATGCCGGTTCGTGGCTGGTTGAAGGTATCGGGGAAGATTTCATTCCGAGCATTGCTGATTTTTCCCGGACAACAAAAGCATATTCCGTTAACGATAAGGAAAGCTTCGACAGCGTTCGTTGCCTGCTTAAAAATGAAGGAATTTTAGCAGGGTCTTCAACCGGAACATTGTTCAGTGCCGCACTCAAATATTGCAGAGAGCAAACGAAACCTAAGCGCGTAGTTACCATAGCCTGTGATAGCGGAAATAAATATTTATCGAAAGCGTATAACGACAATTGGCTACAGGAAAATGG
This sequence comes from Dysgonamonadaceae bacterium, assembly GCA_031256015.1. GTDB lineage: Bacteria > Bacteroidota > Bacteroidia > Bacteroidales > Azobacteroidaceae > Azobacteroides. Next base: position 4,338 of record JAIRRK010000002.1, on the reverse strand, counting down.
GTTAAACAAATAAAAAATCAAATGTATGCAAACAATTAAAAACACAGGTTACGGCTTTTCAACCCGTGCCGTCCATGCCGGTGAGGAACCGGATTTCAGAGAAGGAGCAACGGGGGATGTAATTGTACCGATACATCTTTCTACAACCTTTGCCCGCAAAAAAGTAACGGTTCCGACCGGCGGATATGAATATACCCGCTCTTTGAACCCAACGCGCAAAGCGTTGGAAACCAAACTTGCAGCACTTGAAAATGCAAAATACGGACTGGCATTCAGTTCGGGATTGGCTGCTGAAACCACCGTGTTGCTTTCACTGCTCAAAAGCGGTGATCATATAGTAGCCTTTGACGACCTTTACGGAGGAACCAAACGGCTTTTTAACCATATTTTCAACGAATACGGGATTAGTACCACATTTGTGGATGCAACGGATATATCCCGATTAGAAGAGATTATAGAGAGACAAACAAAGTTGATATGGATAGAGTCTCCGTCCAATCCACTGTTGAAAATTTGCGATATACGTTCTATTGCAAATATAGCGCATGAAAACAACCTTTTATTGATTGTTGATAATACATTCCTTTCTCCCTATTTTCAAAAACCGTTGGATTTGGGAGCCGATATTGTAGTGCACAGCTCTACGAAATATATAGGGGGGCATAGCGATGTGTTGGGAGGAGCTGTTTTGCTGAATGACGAAGATTACTATCAGCAGATTGCTTATCGTCAGAATGCTGTAGGTGCCGTGCTTTCTCCTTTCGATTCATATCTGACTTTACGAGGAATTAAGACATTGTCGCTACGAATGGAACAGCATCAAAAGAATGCGTTGGAAATTGCCCGTTTCCTCGAAAAGCATCCTGAAATTGATAAGGTTATCTATCCCGGATTGGACAGTCATCCGCAACATGAATTGGCAAAGAAGCAATCAAGCGGATTCGGAGGTGTATTATCTTTCGAAATGAAAGGAAGCAGAGAAGACGCGGAACACTTCTTGGAAAGGCTTACGCTTTTTGCCTTAGCCGAAAGTCTTGGCGGAGTGGAGTCTCTGATCGAATTACCGGCCGTAATGACACACGCTTCCATTGCAAAAGAAGTGCGCGAAAAAATAGGAATAACAGATACGTTGATTCGGGTATCCGTTGGGATTGAAGATGTTGAAGATCTGATTGATGATATGAGAAATGCTTTATTGCCTGAAAAGTTTTCAAATTTCTTTGCGTAATCGGGCAATCGGGATATTCAGTTGCTCTCTGTATTTTGCAACCGTGCGACGGGCAATATCATATCCTCTTTTTCTTAATTCTTGAACGAGCAAATCGTCCGTTAAAGGTTTTGTTTTATTTTCTTCATCTATACAAACTTTCAGGATTGATTTAATTTCACGAGTCGATACTTCTTCTCCTTCTTCGTTTGTCATTGATTCCGAGAAAAAGTACTTCAAAGGAAAAACCCTCCAATTGGTTTGTACGTATTTACTGTTACTCACCCGCGATATAGTTGAAATATCATAACCGCAAAGATCCGCAACATCTTTTAATATCATGGGTTTCAAATCCGAATCATCTCCCGATAAGAAAAAATCTCTTTGGATATCAATAATGGCGAGCATGGTGTTTTTTAGGGTATTATGTCGCTGTTTGATAGCATCAATAAACCATTTGGCCGAATCTAATTTTTGTTTTACAAACGCAACAGCTTCTTTTTCGCTATGGGTATTGATTCCTTTTTCCTTTTTATGAGAATAGTTTTTCAGAAGGTCTGAATATTCTTTATTTACCTTCAGTTCCGGAATATTTTGTTCCGGCATGGTGAAGTAAAGTTCTCCGTTGATAGTTTCCACAACAAAATCGGGAATGATATGAGACAATTTCACATCCATTCCGCCGCTCCGGGAATTTCCGGGTTTCGGATTCAGCAAAGTAATTTCCCTGATTACTTTTTTCAGCTCATCTTCAGATATATTCAGGTTTTTAAGAATTTTGTCGTATTGTTTTTTTGAAAACACATCGAAATAATCAGTTACTATTTTAATGGCCAATTCTCTTTCCGGCGTTTTCTTTTTTCGTTTTAATTGAAGATACAAACATTCTCTTAAATTGAAAGCACCAACTCCCGGCGGGTCCAATTCTTTGATGATAGTCAGTACTTCTTTTATTTCCGAAACAGCAACCATCATATTGTATTGGAAGGCCAAATCGTCGGAAATACTTTCGGCATCTTGACGCATGTATCCATCTTCGTCGATATTACCGATAATGTATTCTCCGAGTTTAAAATATTCCGGAGAAAGGTCTTTTAAGTTTAATTGCCCCAAAAGATATTCATGAAATGTTTCCGATTCGGAATACGGAACATTTTCTCTCTGTTCTTCTTGAGAATAATAGGTTTGTTGTAATTTATAATCAGGAATATCATCTTCGGTGATATAATCGCCCAATGATAAATCTTCACTGTTATCTTCTTGTGAATTAAATTCCACGGATTCTTCGGGCTGATTATCGTGGTCTTCCTCTAACGCAGGGTTTTCTTCTAACTCTTGATTAATTCTGTTTTCGATTTCAAGAGATGTTAGTTCCAATAATTTTACCTGTTGAATTTGCAGAGGTGATAACTTTTGCTGTAATTTTTGTGATAATTGTTGCCTTATCATCCCAAATCATTATTAATCATTTCTAATTATAATAATTGCCAAAAATATCTCTCTTAATTTCCTCCAATTTCAGCTGCTACGATTTGTATTTTTAAGTTATTTCCTCCTTGCTTTAGCGTTACAGCCGAAGGATATAAATAATGTGATGCCGCATAATCAACAGTATACGGATTTCCATAACTATCTGTTTCGTCGTAGTATGAAACAGTTACCGGAATCAGTAACAGTTCCATATCCTTATAAGATTCGCTTTCCGATTTTTTGTTGATTGCGTTTTGAATCATATTGGCGATATTATTATAAGTATATGATTGCGTTAAACTGTTATAAGTCGTAAAATAACTTGTCAGATTATCCGCGATTTTTTGTTGATTAAAGAAGTTCAAAACCGAATCGGCTTCTATCAACAACATTTTGGATCTTGCTTTTTCCAGTTGAAAAACTCCGACACTCTCGCCCGTTCCCGGAAAATTCCAAGAGTATTTGTCGTTTTCCTTGGGATAAGCCGAAATCTTAAGTTGAACGTTACTGAACTTTCGATTTCCTATTGAATCTACAATTTGAGAAAGAGGAATCGTTATCTTGGGAAAAACTCCGGCCGGAGTTTTGATATACAACTTATCTTTATCTTCTTGCAATAAATTTTCATCATCCTGACTGATGTAATTCGGACGCAAAACCACCTCTTTGGTTACTTCCAAAGTAGTAAAGGCGGTTTCTATATAAACAGTATCTTTTCCTGTATATTCACTCGGCTTGGTTCGTTCTCTTTCGTAGTAGATATAAATATCCGACTGAGAAACATCCAACAAGCATCCTTCTCCGAAAGTGGAAGCAACATAAACGCCCGGAAAAAATTCGGCAAAACGATCTGCCGATACGAAAGCTCCGTTATTTCCTTTTTTATATTCTTCCAATATCTCTTGTCCTAATTTTTTTGGCAGATTAATCGTTACCGATTTGGGAATGATGTAGGACACATTGTTGTTATTTGCGTTATTCAAAGAGTCCGATATGGTTAAATCTCTTGCTGTATAGGCTTTTTTTCCTAACGGTGAGTTCGAATCGGCATATTCCATTAAATTCGTATTGAGGAAATAATTATCATCCAATGGCTTAATCAAAGGATAAACACTTGCCTCCATCGGAGCGAGAGAATCGCCATAATAGTTATAAAAAAACAACTTAAGTTGGATGGAATCAATCTCATTTTTAACCATACTGTCTATTTCAAAAGCGGCAGAAGGATAAAATTGACAAGCAAATTCACCTTTAATCGAACCGTAAACAGGATGATCGAATCGGCCAAACAAGCACGACGTGGATTTGGCATAAATAGAATCCAAACCCAAACGAACTGTTTTTCCTTGAATATCCAACGACATATCGAAAACCGTTATTTTATTGTCGCCCGGTTGAATACCCGATCCGATGGAATCGATGGTATCATCACAACTTGTACTTAAACCTACTAATCCTAAGATTAAACTCAAAAATAAATATGATTTTGTCTTCATCTGATAGATTTACGCTAAAATTTGATCGTAAAATTCATTAAACTTGTCAATATAAATATCGTCCGACTGATAGTCTAAAAAAGGGATATCTTTTTGTATCGCATAATCTCTCACTTGAGCATTGACATTCGGACTATTTTGTATCACTCCGTCGGAGAAGTCGAT
>JAIRRK010000139.1 GCA_031256015.1 Dysgonamonadaceae bacterium | reverse complement strand
TGAAATTGACAAAAGGTTTTTGGGCCATTGCGATAATCGTTCTACTCCTTACCATTGACCAGATTATAAAAATTTGGATCAAAACGCACATGGTACTGTATGAAGACATACCTGTTACCGGTTGGTTCCTGATTCGATTTGTGGAAAATAACGGTATGGCTATGGGAATAGAATTGGGAGGAAAATTATTTTTATCCGTTTTCCGAATAATAGCCTCTTTTTCAATTGCTTATTATATCTATCTCATTGTAAAGAAAAACTTTCAATTGGGGTATATCGTTTGTATGTCCTTGATTTTTGCGGGAGCTATCGGAAATATAATCGACAGTATATTCTACGGCGTTATTTTTAGTGAAAGCACTCCGTTTTCCGTTGCAACGATATTTCCGGTTGAAGGCGGTTATGAAAGATGGTTGCACGGAAAAGTGGTAGATATGTTTTATTTTCCTTTATTCGAATTTACTTGGGCGGATTGGATACCTTGGATAGGAGGAACACAGTTTGAGTTTTTCCGCTATATCTTTAATTTTGCTGATGCCTGTATCAGTGTCGGTTTAGCGATATTACTTCTTTTTTACTGGAATACCTTTGCTAAGAGTTTTGAAAAAAAAGAAAAAAATATATTATCCGAAAACTGAATCAAGTTTTTTATTGATTCTTGTTACTTGTTTTTTGTTGGCGTGCAGTAATCGGCCTTCTCATGTTTTATCGGAAAAAAAAATGGAAGAGGTATTGTATGATTTATACATTGCCGAAATCGAAATGCGTCAAAACTCTCAACTTTTTAATAATGATTCCATTCTGAAGCAACAATTACTTCAATCTGTTTTTGAGGGGAAAAAAATCACGGAAGAAGAGTTCGATACTTCGTTGGTTTGGTATAATAAAAATCTGGAGAAATATGTTAAAATCAACGAAAGACTTATGGCTCGTTACGATGAGGAAATCGAAAAATTACGAAAAGAACAGGAAGCAATAGAAAAGAAAATAGAAATGCAGAACGAATTAAAATTAACTGTTCCAATGGATACAGTTTATTTATTTCCTGCGCGTAATTTTATCTTTCATTCGGCTTATCGGGAAAATATTTTCCCTTTTACCGTAACCGACTCTGAACAACTAAACGAAAATAGACGTTACTATATTGATTTCCTTCCGATAGGAATAACGGATTCACTTTGCCTTGTTATGTCATTTAACATTCAATGTTACGATACAATTTACATACACAAAGACACAATAAGAAGCAACGAACTTTATTCGAATAGTTATTATGCGCCAAGAAAAGATAAAGTTCAAAAGGTATACGGAAACATTCATTTACCCGAAAATGCAGATCATCCGATTTTTATCAGGAAGTTTTCCATCACTCAGCAAAAAAAGCGGAAAGAAACAATAGAATAATTAAATTAGATGAACGAAGAAATAATAAAAATGGCCAATGCCATTACCAAATGGTCACATTCCTTGCTTTTGGATTGGGGAATTTCATTTGAATCAGCATCCTATATTAATATGTTGCTTTTTCTTGTGATTGCCGGTTTGTTGATTTATGTATCGCTTTATGTAGCCAAAAAGATTATTCACTTGTTGTTTAATAACTTATCGAAAGTATCCAAATTAACGTTTTTCATATTTCTGAACCGAAATAAATTTCCGTCACTTGCAGGGCTTTTAGTTCCTTATCTTTTGATGAAGATTTTAGTTCCTATCGTGTTCCATGATTTTCCCATTTGGATAAAAACGGGAAATATTGTTGTTGAAATTTGGTTGATTTTTTTAATTATTAATATCATTATTTCTGTCATTCGATCGGCTTGTGATATGTTGGTGTTGCGTCCGGCTTTTCGGGATAAACCAATGACAAGTTACATTCAGGTTTTGCAAATCATATTGTACATATTGGGACTAGTAATTGCTTTTTCTATTGCCACAGGGAAATCTCCGGTTGTTTTCTTTACCGCTATGGGAGCCGCTTCTGCTGTTTTACTGTTGATGTTTCAAGATTCGATAAAAGGATTTGTTGCAAGTATTCAGGTAACAACCAATGATATGGTGCGATTGGGCGATTGGATTACCGTGCCGAAATATGGCGCAGATGGAGATGTGATAGAGATTAATCTGACAACCGTAAAAGTACAGAATTTTGACAAAACAATCACCACATTGCCCACTTATGCTCTGATTGCCGATTCATTTCAAAATTGGAGAGGAATGGAAAATGCCAGCGGAAGACGGATTAAACGCTCTTTATTTATCAAACAATCGAGCATCCATTTTATCGATTCGGAAAAACTTTCCCATTATAAAAAGATACAGGGAATATCGAAATACATTGACCGGCGACAAGAAGAAATAGAAAAACACAATGTTTCGATAGGTGCCGATCGAACTATTCCCGTGAATGGTCGAAATCTGACAAATGCCGGCCTTTTTCGTGTATATACGGAATGGTATTTAAAAACCCATCCCGACACTAAGAAAGAATATACAATGATGGTTCGTCAATTAAATCCGACGGCTACGGGAATCCCTTTCGAAATTTACGTTTTTACAAATACAACCAACTGGGTAAAATACGAAGCCATTATGTCGGATATTTTTGACCATTTAATTGCTGCGGTAAAATATTTCGATTTGCAAATATTTGAAATGGAATCGGGAGGAGATGTGAAACAAGTCAAAATGATTTAAGCGAAGAAATATAATTCGCTTGAGAAACATTTTTATCATAACAAAAACTCCTCCATATTGTCGGGAGTAATGACAGAGAAAGTGCTTCCCGAATAATTTTCTAAGAATTTCTTAGGTATTTTGTATTTGGCGGAAAGATTCCACTTAAATTCAAAGGCATGAATTTGTCCGTCTCCTTCTTCTATATAATCGATTTCTTTTTGGTCGGTAGTTCTCCAAAACCAGCTGTTGCGCCATATCGTATCATATTCCATCTTTTTTTGTCTTTCGGAAATGATGTAATTTTCCCACAACGCACCAATATCGGAACGACTTTCTACTAAAGAAAAGTCGGCAATGATTGCATTACGAATACCATTGTCGTAAAAGTATATTTTTTTGCTGTTTTTTAGTTCGTTTCGGAGATTTCGGCTGAATGTTCCCAAACGAAAAATAACATAGCATTGTTCCAATAGTATTACGTATTTTTCTACCGTTTTGCTGTCTAATCCGCAAAGTTGACCCAATTCCGAATAAGAGACCTGATTCCCGATTTGGAAAGCGAGTGCTTGCAATAATTTTAATATCTTCTCCGGTTTCTTGATTTGTTCCCACATTAGAATATCCTTATAGAGATAACTATCCGAAAGCTGTTTGAGTATTTCTTTCCCATCTCCCGGATTATTTACCACATCAGGATAATAGCCGTAAACCAAACGGTGAGGTAATAACCTTTTTTCATCCAACAATCCGTGATGCTGAACCATTTCAGCAAAGGATATTGGGTACATTTTATATTCCCACTTTCTGCCGGTAAGCGGTTCATTTACTTGATTTGCCAAATCGAAAGAGGAACTGCCTGTTGCAATAAGTTGTACTTCGGGCAATTCATCCGTTATCAGTTTCAATTTTAAACCAATGTCTTTGATTCGCTGGGCTTCGTCGATTACAATGTATTTTTTGTTTCCGAAAAGATGTTTCAAATGAGTAGACGATATATTTTTAAAAAGATTCTGTACATCTAATTCATCGCCGTTTAACCAAATCATTTCATCGGAACCTTTGAAGAGTTCTCTGATCAAGGTTGTTTTTCCCACTTGTCTGGCTCCCATCAATAGAATGGCTTTCCCCTTGTTCAACCTCTTATGGACTGTATTTTCTAATATTCGATGTATCATAATAACTATATTTCATTGCAAAAGTACAATAAATTTGGAATTGAATCCAAAAAAAACGCAATAAATTTGGAATTGAATCCAAAAAAAACGCAATAAATTTGGAATTGAATCCAAAAAATGGACATAATTATTTTATGCCTGTGTTCGGAGAAG
>JAIRRK010000136.1 GCA_031256015.1 Dysgonamonadaceae bacterium | reverse complement strand
AAAGCCGTTGCGATAGCTACTCCGGGAATGACGTTTCCTTTTGCTTTGGAACTGCCGGCGATAATTCCGGCACAACCTCCGAAAAATGCGATTAAAACATCATAGATGGTAGGCTGAGTTCTTGCAAGTAATTCCGATTGCGCTTCCGACAAGGGAGAAACAAAAAAATAAAATGTTGATGCAACCACACTGTAAAAGGTGGCGATTGCAAAATTCTTCAGACTTTTCTTGAATAATTCAAAATCGTTTATTCCCAAACCGAAACCGAAACCCATTATCGGCCCCATCAACGGAGATATTAACATGGCCCCGATAATGACCGCCGTCGAATTTATATTCAGTCCGAGCGAGGCCACCAAAATCGCAAAAATCAATACCCAGAGATTTGTCCCCGTAAACTCGACGCCTTTCTTTATATTTTCGGTTGTTTCGGAATCGTCTTCTCTTTCGCTCCGTATGTCTAACTTACGAAGGAAAAATATTCTCAAACGAGTGGTTATTCTTCTCCAATGATTCTTCATAAGGTATTTATTTGAAAAAACGATTGACAAAAGGGATTTCTTTTAACGGAATGTCCTTTTTTATGACAACAAAGAGATAAATAAAAACCAAAACGGTATTAAATCCAATATGCAACCACTGATTTTCAATGGGAATATAATACGAAACGGCAAATAAAATCAAAGCCAATCCAAAGTAAAATCCGAGTATTTTCAAATCGTATTTGACCGGAAAATATTTCTGTCCCACAAAGTAAGAAATCAGCATGACCACAAAATTCCCGATCAGGGACGCCCATGCACAAGCCCAAAAACTATATTTGGGAATAAACAGGATATTAATCGCAAAAATGATAACAAATGCAATGATCGAAAAGATACTGCCCCAATAGGTTTTATCGGTTAATTTATACCAAATCGATAAATTGTAATATACGGCAAAAAACAATTCACCCATCAACACGACCGATACCGTTCCCAATCCTCGATAATACATTTCGTTCCGCAAAAACAAATATTTGATGATGTCTAAATAAAGTGTCACTCCGAGAAACACAAAAAGTCCGAAGATGACAAAATATTTCATCACGAGGGCATACGTTTCTTTGGAGTCTTTTTCTTTGTTTTTTTCAAAGATGAAAGGATCGTAAGCATATCGGAAAGCTTGAGTAAACATCATCATAATCAGGGCTATTTTGAAACAGGCACTGTAAATTCCCAATTCTTCATAAGCCGATTCGGAATCCGGATAAACAATCGGAAACACGATTTTGTCGACAACCTGATTGGCCATTCCGGCAAGGCCCAATATAACCAAGGGAAATGAATACCAAAGCATCCTTTTTGCCAAACGCCAATCAAAACGATAGTTGAATCCGAATAACTGAGGCGATAAACCGATTAGTTGTATCCCGGTAGATAACAGATTCGCGATAAAAACATAATATAATCGGTCTTCTCCGTTCCAAAACCACGAAATCAGTTGCGGCTCCCGCTCTTCTATCCACGGACAAACGAGCAGAAAAAAGACACAAAACAAAGCGTACAAAACGACTTGCAACAACTTGATAACGCCAAATCGAATCGGACGTTGCTGATAACGCAAATAAGCAAAAGGAATGGACATAAACACATCCATACTCATAATTAGGATAATCAGATAAATGTATTTGTCGGGAATCGTTTCATCCGTCCAGAGAAATTGTCGAATTTCCGGAAGGAAGTTCAAAAAGACGAATAAAAAAGCAATCACAATACCGGCAACAATGAATATACACGTCGAGTAAACCGTTTGAATTTTATTCTTTTGCGTTTCGCGGGTGATAAAACGGAAAAGCCCCGTTTCCATTCCAAAGGTCAGCAATACCATGAAAACCGCGGCATAAGCGTAGAGGCTCGTCATAATTCCGAAATCGCCGGCCAATAACGCCGCCGTAAAAAGAGGAGTCATCAACCAACTGATCATCTTGACCAAAATCGTTGTTCCTCCGTAAATGACACTGTCTTTAAGTAATGATTGGGCGTTTGCCATTCCGTTTGAAACTAAGTTTTAAAATAACAATCCTTGTTGTTCGTCTCTTTTCCGGCCTAAATGAGAGTAAGCCAAAGGTGTGACTTCCCTCCCTCGCGGGGTTCTTTTCAGGAATCCTTCTTTAATCAGGAACGGTTCATAAACTTCTTCGAGGGTACCCGAATCTTCTCCCAAAGCAGTGGAGATAGTTGTCAATCCGACAGGGCCTCCGTTAAACTTGTCGATGAGGGTAAGAAGAATTTTATTGTCTATTTCGTCCAAGCCGTATTTATCTATATTCAAAGCTTCCAAGGCAAAACAAGCAATGGATTTATCTATTTCGCCGCTCCCTTTCACTTGCGCAAAATCCCGAACTCTCCGTAAAAGGGCATTCGTAATGCGGGGAGTTCCTCTGCTTCGCGACGCGATTTCCCAAGCGGCATCTTCTTCGCAGGGAATATCCAAAATATGGGCCGAACGCTTGACGATGGACGCCAAAGTGTTCACGTTATAGTATTCCAGATGAAGATTAATCCCGAAACGAGCCCTCAACGGCGATGTCAACAAACCGCTTCTTGTGGTTGCTCCGACTAATGTAAAAGGTTCCAGTTCAATCTGAATAGAACGTGCACTCGGACCTTTATCTATCATTATATCAATTCGGTAATCTTCCATAGCCGAATATAAATACTCTTCCACAACCGGACTCAAGCGATGAATTTCATCAATGAAAAGCACATCGTTTCTTTCCAGCGAAGTTAATACGCCCGCCAAATCGCCGGGCTTATCCAACACCGGGCCGGACGTTATTTTGAATCCGACATTCAATTCATTGGCGATGATATTCGACAAGGTGGTTTTTCCCAATCCGGGAGGGCCGTGTAACAGCACATGGTCCAATGCTTCGGTACGCATTTTTGCCGCTTTAACGAAAATCCGAAGATTTTCAACAATCTTATCCTGTCCGCTGAAACTTTGAAAAGATAAAGGACGAAGAGCGTTTTCAAACTCTTGTTCTTTTTCATTTATTTTACTTGAGCGTATGTCGTATTTATCCATCTTTCTTATTTTCCAAATACTCCAATCGTTTTTCCGCCTTCTCTTTTTCGTTTTTGAATTGCTCCGTATCTTTAAGCGCAGAGGCCAGATTGACGGTATTTACCAAGGCCTTTTTTTCTTTTTCCGATAAAATATACGGAGAAGTTTTTTTCGCTCCCGAATACTCCAGTGATATTTTTTGGTCGGCAAAATGATATATAAAACGGATAACTCCGTTATCTCTTCCTTTTTGGTAGGTAACGGTTTCGTAGGTAACGCCCAAATCGGTGAACGAATAATTGTTTCCTCCGTCGAAAGGAATCGATTCCGTTTCTTTGTATTCTCCCGAGGGAACGGATACTTTTATCCGGTTGTGTTTAATCGGATTTCCCCGATAAACGCTGTTTAAAACCAAATCGCCCGATTCGGTAACGTAAATTTTGATATATTTGGAGGCATGTCCCGGTTGCGGATTGTATGTTTTATCGATGTACTTTCCGATAGGGTCGTACGCTGTTTTTTCAAAAAGAAAAAGATTTTTCATCGAGTCGACCTCGCTTTGACAAACGATTATCATGCTGTCGCAAAAAACAATATTTCGTTTTTGTTCTTCCGTTTCTATGTCCCGAACCAAGTCCAAAGCTTCCTTTCGTAAGGCCGACTCTTTCGGATACGTTGTTTTTAATTCATCCAAAGTCAGTTTTGCCGAACCATATTCTTTTTTTTCGTAAAGATTTCGCGCTTTTTCAATCAACAAAAGGGCTTCTTTTTTATCTGAACTGCAAGATAAAAACAAGATTATAACAGCCAAAAAAGCAAATCCGTATTTTCTCATGATTACTTCGTATAATCTGCAAAGATAGTATAAAATCTCAATTATACACAATCGGGCTTGTGCAGGTTGAATCTTCTTCTTTGTATCAAGACAAAGAAGAAGCAAACCACTCTAGTCGCAGGGTGGCTACCACTCTCCTCGTATGATGGCTGCGACTCTCCTCGCATGATGACTACCGGGAAAGGACACCCCGAGCTGCGCTCCGCGCAGGAACCGCCCGGCCGAAAAAACACATTAGCAGTGCAACAGCAGTGTGGCGGAAAAAACGGCCTAGGCTTTGCAGGCGGGGTACCCGCTCGATGCAGGCGGCGTTAAAAAATCCGGGCTGTTTGAGCGAAGCGAGTTCCCGGATTTTAGCCGACCAATCGCTAGCGGGTCGCCGAAAAGCCAAGCCTTGATTTTTCTTGCTTCTTCTTTTTATCAAGAAAAAGAAGAAGAAGAAGGAAACCTGCGCGGAGCGCAGCTCGGGGTGTCCTTTCCCGGTAGTCATCATGCGAGGAGAGTCGCAGCCATCATACGAGGAGAGTGGTAGC
>JAIRRK010000110.1 GCA_031256015.1 Dysgonamonadaceae bacterium | reverse complement strand
ACGACCTGCTTTGTCCTCATTAAATCCGTTAAGTACAAGATTTATATTATTCAATCTACGATCATCATCAATGTAATTAAGCAGAGTCAATGCCGATTTCGGAGAAAAATTTCTACGCACGACAAAGAGCGACGCATCAGCAACTCGATTAAGTAAGAATGCGTCAGAAACACTTCCTATAGGAGAACTGTCAATGACAATATAATCATAGCGTGATTTCAGGTACACGAATAACTCATCCAGTGTTTTTTCTATCAATAGCTCATTCGGATTAGGAGGTATAATTCCCGACATTAAAACGTCCAGATTAGTTCCTTTTACATTTTTTGAAATCAGTTTATCGGCATCTTTTTCTTCTCCTGTCAGATAAGAAATCAATCCGACTTCCTTGGGTAATCCCAAATAATTACCGATTTTAGGCCGACGAATATCCAATCCGACAAGAATCGTTTTGTATTTTAATGAAAAAGTACGGGCCAAATTAATGGCAACAAACGTTTTTCCTTCTCCGCTTATCGTGGACGTAACCAATATCGATTTTTTTCCGGAATCAATTCCTAAAACAAACTGCAGATTCGTGCGCAACAGTCTGAATCGTTCAGCTATTGAACTTGTCGCATGAGGAGATACAACCAACGGCTCTCGTGTTCTTACGTAAGGTAAAGAAACGATGACCGGAACTTGAGAGAACCGACGAACTTCACCTTCATCGCTCAGCTTATAGTTTATTAACTCCCTTATTCCCATAATAATAAACGGAACAACGAATCCGATTCCTAAACAAATCACGTAAATCATCATCCGTTTGGGAGAAACGGGAACGGAAGAGGACAACGGCGATTCAAGAACGCGGGCAAACGGAGTAAAAACAGCCAAAGACAATGAGACTCTCTCTTTTTGCTGCAACAATGTCATATATAAGTTGGCTTTTGTTGCTTGCTGCCTCAATATTTCCGTGAACTCACGTTCTATACGAGGGAGTTGGTCAAAACTGGATCCGGAAAAAAGATTTAAATTATCAAGCTCTTTTTTCTTCACTTGGATGGCCAGTTTACTCGCACCGATACCGGATTTAATATTATTTTTTAATATGCTGATTTCTTCTTCCAATTTTAATATTCGCGGATTCGCTCCGGATGTATAGGCCGACAAGCGTTCTTTTTCCAATATTGCAGTGTTGTAGGAATCGACCATTGACGCCAAACCTGCATTACCCGATAAGGCCAACGAAGGCAGGAGCTGTTCCGAATTGCTGTCTATTTCTTTCTCCAAGAAAGAAAGAAGTTCGGTATCTGTTTGATTCTGAATGTATTGCTTTTCATAATCATTTGTTTCGGTAAAGCGGAGACTTGCTTCCTCTTCTATACTGGAAATCCGATTGTCTTGCTTGTATTGTTCCATCACTCTTTCTGCAACGCCCAACTCCTCATTCAAATTAGTCAGCCGTTCCTCCAAGAATTGAAGTGCTTTCTTTATCCCTTTATTGGTTTCCTCCATGGAATCGCGATTGTACAACTCAATCAGAGTAGCGAGAAAATCCTCGCCTCTTTTTCGATGTGTTTCGTTTAGGGACAGTCGCACAATGGAGGTCTTTTCTTGTGCCAAAGAGATATTTAATTTAGCCGCATAGCTTTGAGCAACATACAAAGGCGGAATCACTTGAATTTCAATGGGATATTCTTTCCTTAAAGGAATTTCACCGGCCAAGACCATTAATTCTCCTACCGGAGTTCTGATTACAGCCGGAAGGGACGAGAAATCCTCTTCAAACAATTCTCCCCAATAATTTCCCTTGATATTGACAATCGAATCACCTTTCAGAGATGCCGTCATAAAAATAACACCCCTCAAGGACGACACAACGCTCTTGTCCGTATATATCTTAATGGGCAAGGATGGATAATATTTGGTATTACCGGTTGTGTACAATTCAGTGTCCTTAAATCTCCCTCTTACGATATGACGAATAAAAATTCCTTGCTCGATGACTGCATTTTCTATCAAATTTCTTGATCGGAGAATTTCCATTTCATTTTCGACACTACTTCTCGGGGACACAAGTCCTACACTCTCGAGGGTGGACAACTCGCTATCATGCAGTCCTCCTTTCTGATTATCTCTGAGAACGATGCTCGTTGCAATCGGATAAATGGGAGTTGAATAACGCAGATACAGGTAACCTCCGCACAAAAATACAAAAACAGAAAGAACGAACCACTTCCAATGAACCAACAAGGTGATTATAAACCACTGAAAACTTACTTCTTTTTCTTCCTCTCTTTTGGGTTTCTGATGATTTTCCATTTTAATTGACTGTCATTTTCGTGTAAGCATAAGTACAAAGGTAGTAACAGACATTACTGTCGACAAAATAGTAAACACAAAACTGGTGGAGGCTCCTAAATCAGCTCCTCTTGTCTTCACTTTGCTCGGCTCAATGTAAATCAAATCATTTTGCGATAAGTAAAAATAGGGCGAAGATATAACACCAGCTTTGCTGACATCTAACTGTACTATTTTAACTTCTCCATTAGGCATTTGGCGCACGATACGAACATTATCTCTTTTCCCGTAGATACTTAAATCTCCCGCCATGGCTATAGCCTCCATGATGTTTATTTGACTTTTCGTTACACTTATCTGACCGGGAGCGTTAACCTCTCCCAAAACAAATATTTTGAAATTTTTCAAATCAACAGTCACAATAAGGTCTTCGTAATGGGCTTTTTCCAAGTATTTAATCAGAGATACCCTGAAATAGGTCTCCAACTCTTCTTTCGTATAGCCGGCTACTTTTACCTCTCCCAAAAAAGGGAACTGTATATTTCCGTTTTTATCTATTTGATACGACTCACGCTCTTGTCCTCCTCCGGAAGCGGAAAATAAATTGAAATCCTTCATTATTTCTTCCTCTCTCGGAAAAAACACCTTAATACTAAGAATATCATCCGGTTGAAACCGGACGACATTCTCCTTATAATAAGTCTCTAAAGCGATTTCTCTTTCTCCCTGCAATTCCTTTGTCTGAAAATAAGGAACGTTCTTATAAGACGTACAAGCAGTTAACAGCAACAAAGAGAGACAAGAGAAAAGAAACTGAGATTTCAACGTCATTTTCTTTTTCGTGTTTTATTTTTTCTGATTAGGGCATAACCTCCTGCCAACAACGACAATATTCCAACTCCCTCTCCGATCGGATCTTCATCCGGACCGGGACCACCAGGCTTAGGGGGAGGGGAGGCAAATGTAAAAATACCTGCATTATTATCGTCTAAAGGGGCATCGGAAGCCTGTTCCTCATCGGAGTATGGAGTTTTCGAATCGGAAAATATTCCTTGCCCAAACACATTGCCCGAGAACAGAAAGAATACGATACCGATACTTAAGATTGTCAATTTCCTCTTCATTTTATGTTTTATTATTTTTAGTCGTTTTGAAATACCTTTTCAACAATCAGTGAGAATTCTTCCGTATGCGATGCCTGCACACCGACACCCGGTAAAGAAACACTCAAGAACAAACCAGCTGTGTTCATATTATTTCAGAATCACTTTGTCCACCAATACGGTTGAACCTGTTATTTTCACAATGTAAACGCCGGCTCCGTTATTCAGCGAGTAAGAAACCTCATTTCCTGAAGCCACATCGTTTACGACAAGACTTCCTGATGTATTGTATATCTGCACTTTGTCTCCCGGATGAATGTTCCGAACAAAAACGGTGTTGTTTTCCGTATAGATAACCACATTCGATTCAATGTCTTCTTTATTCGTGTAATTATCCGTAAACCGAAGAACAAATCGTTCGTTTGTTGCTTCTTTCCCTGATTCGAAAGTGTAAGAACCTTCTCTTAAATCTTGTGTTTTGTTCAAGACTTTATCTTCCAAAAGGATATACTTGTCGGCATAACCCACCAAATCCTTCACACCGATAGTGTACGTTCCTTCTTTGTTCAGACGAACTCCCAAAGGCACTTCCGGTTTGAAAGGCATTTTGTTAAACGCTAAACTTGTATTATCTTCGGCAATACTGTAGATATTGGGATAATCGGGATTTGTTGTGTACATTTTGACAGCATCTTCATATTGCGCTACAAATCCGGCACTGTAGTCATCCCCTACGATAATGCGACATTCATCGGAAAAGTTTCCGTCACGGTCAATACTTAACTCCAAAAAATCGGCATAAGGAAAAGGTTGACCGTTCCTTAACACTTCATCGCCTCCTCCGGGGGACAAGTGTCTGCCAATCGCTTTGTAGGTTAAATTTACGAGATTACCCCATGTAGCATCCGTAACGGCAAGTTGATAAAATACCGCAGTGAAAGGAGCTAGAACGACGTTGTCTGCAGCTCCGTCTCTTGCTTGCCATATT
>JAIRRK010000092.1 GCA_031256015.1 Dysgonamonadaceae bacterium | reverse complement strand
ATCTTCAATTATGCTTCCTGCGCGGAGCGCAGACTCAACTAAGGTTGAGGGATTGTCTTAAAATTTGCTGCGCGCGACGCAGCTCGGGGTAGAGGGCGTCTTCTTTTCCTTTTCGATTAAGTCATGAATAAGTAAACCCGCTAAACGTAATCCGAAAGAAGCAGTCACGTGCATCAACGTACCATTGGCCTTATTCGGTATCTGATTAAAAAGCCTCTCTTCCGAATAAACACATTGAAACTTTTTGCTCGGCTTTTCCGTCTTTTTAAAGTATTGTCGCAAAGCACGAGCCAAAGGGTCTCCCTGAACTTTCCAAAATTCGGTGGTTTTTATTCGTGATAAATCCATCTTCAAAGCGGCTCCCATTGATGAAAATAATGTCGCATCCGTTTGAGTCGCAGAAACTATTAAATGAGCCTTGTCTTTTACGCTGTCAATCGCATCGATAATGTAATCATAACTTTCCAACTCAAAAGAAGAAGAAGTTTCTTCATTATATCTTCTCTGAACGGCCTTGATTGCCGGTTGAGGATTGATTGATTCAAAGCGATTTTTCAGCACCTGAACTTTAGGACATCCGATAGTTTGAATGTTTGCAGGCAATTGCCTGTTAAAGTTCGATTCGACAACAAAATCGTCATCGACCATTGTTATGTTCTGAAAACCGGAACGAACTAAACTTTCGACACACCAACTGCCAACACCCCCTACTCCGAAAATAATTATCCTCTTTTGAGCCATTAAACGCATCATTTCCGACCCGAGCAATAATTCCGTACGTTGAAAAATCATTCTAATCTTATTTTAACACTACAAAATTATATCATTTTTTCATCCTTTAGAATTAATTTCAAATATTTTATTATCTTTGCAGCCTGTTTTTTTCCGAGCTGTTTTTATGGTATTGAATCATTATAACTTCTTACGAAGAAAGCAGTAATACATGATAATATTATTTACAAACTTCATTGTATTAATTATGAATCTTTTAAATGACAAACTTAGCCGATACGACGCGCCTCAGAAGGCTAAAGCAGCCGGGATTTATCCCTATTTTAGAGTGATTGAAAGCGATCAGGACACAGAAGTGGTCATCAACGGCAGAAAGGTTTTAATGTTCGGCTCCAATGCTTATTTGGGCCTGACGAATCATCCGAAAGTGAAAGAAGCGGCCATCGCAGCGTTGAAAAAGTACGGCACCGGAATGGCCGGAAGTCGATTTTTAAATGGAACTCTCGACATTCACATCGAACTGGAGAAAAAAATTGCCGATTTTTTGGGAAAAGACGATGCCATCGTGTATCCGACCGGATTTATGGTCAATGCGGGGGTTGTTTCTTGTTTAACCGGAAGAGAAGATTATATTCTCTGGGACGAACAAGATCATGCTTCCATCATTGAAGGACACAGACATTCTTTGTCGCAAAAGTTTAAATTCCGACACAACGATATGGCTTCGCTGGAAACGCAATTGAAAAAATGCAATCCGGATAAAATAAAATTAATCGTTGTTGACGGCGTTTTCAGCATGGAGGGCGATATTGCCAACATCCCGGAAATAGTTCGTCTTGCCCGAAAATACAACGCCAACATCATGGTCGATGAAGCCCACGGTTTGGGTGTATTGGGACGACAAGGAAGAGGAGCAACGGACCATTTCAAGGCTCTCCCGGATGTGGATTTGATTATGGGTACTTTCAGTAAATCGCTCGCCTCCATCGGCGGATTTATTGCCGGAGCCGACCCTGTAATTAATTATCTTCGTCATCATTCGCGCACGTATATTTTCAGCGCGAGTAATACACCGGCGGCAACGGCAGCAGCCGGCGCGGCTTTCGATATCATGATTAATGAACCGGAAAGAATGGAAAATCTCTGGAAGTTGACCGATTACGCATTGTCTCGCTTCAAAGACATGGGATGTGAAATCGGAAAGACATCAACGCCTATCATTCCTCTCTATGTTCGCGATAACGATAAAACATTTGCACTGACTACGACTTTGTTCAACGAAGGCGTTTTCGTTAATCCGGTTGTATCTCCGGCCGTTGCTTCGGCCGACACAATGATTCGCTTTTCATTGATGGCCACTCACACTTTTTCTCAACTGGATTATGCTTTGGATAAAATCGAAAAATGTTTCAAGGAAGCAGGCGTCCTGAAAATGGAATTAGTCAAATCGTAAATTGAAATTCTTTACCAGCGTCAGTAAGCTTGGATTTTTTTCAATCATATAATCGAATTTATCCCTGTTCGTGTAAGGGATAAATTCGTTTTTATTTTCGGTTATTTGAATATCGAGTTCTATTCGATTGTTTTTCAACTGCCGGGACAAATAGTCTTTCATCTCTTCTTTTTTATCCTGCAACTTACTTTGCTGGTCCGGATTAAAAACCGAGATAAGTATTTTATTATTCTCCAAAAGTTGAGGGAGCACATTCAAAATCGTATTTTTCAGATGAGCATCCTGTTCAGTTGAGGCATATTCTTTCCAAGCTTTCTCCAAGTCTTCTTTCGAAAAAGACTCTTGGAATATCTTTTTATTTTCTTGCTCTTCCGCGTTTTTTTCTTCTTGAGTCGTTGTTGTTGTCGTTTTCTTTATGGGAATCCTCAATTTATTTTTCTCCAAAGAAGAAGTATTGGCCCGAATGGATTGTCCTTCTTTCTTTTCTTCTGTGGAAATAACCGGACTCGGTCGGCTGTCGGCCACCGCTTGCGGTTGTTCTTTTTCGACTGTTTCAGGAATATCGCTCTTCTCGGAAGAAGGCTTCAGAGGCTCAATCTTTATTTTTTTTTTGTCATCAATCGGTAATGATTGATGCTCCGATTGACAAAGCCTGATAAGTAACAGTTCGATGAGCAATCGCTTATTCTTGCTGTATCGATAATTCAAATCACATTCGTTGCTCCATTCAATGGCTTTATACAGGAAATTATCGGAAAATTGCCGAGCAAGTTGTGTGTATTTATCTTTCACGGCATCGCCTAACTCGAATAAAACGATTGTTTGCGGGTCTTTGCAAACCAACAGGTCCCGGAAAAAGTTCGTCAAGCCGGTGATTATTTGTTGTCCGTCAAACCCTTTTTTGAATATGTCGTTTAAAATCAGCAGGCTTTGACTCACTTCTTTATTCAAAACAGCCGCCGAAATATTGAAATAATGTTCGTAATCAAGCACATTCAGATTTTGAATAACCGATTGATAAGTAACCGTCTGACCGGAAAAACTCACGACTTGGTCAAAGATCGACAAGGCATCGCGCATTCCGCCGTCGGCTTTTTGAGCAATCATATTCAAGGCTTCTTTTTCGGCCCGGATATTTTCGTTTTTCGCAACATATTCCAAATATTCCACCATGTCATTTATACTTATCCGATTGAAATCGTAAATCTGACAGCGAGATAATATAGTGGGAATAATTTTATGTTTTTCCGTCGTAGCCAATATAAATACGGCATGACGAGGAGGTTCTTCCAATGTTTTTAAGAAAGCGTTGAATGCTTGCGTTGACAACATGTGTACTTCATCGATGATATACACTTTATATTTTCCTATTTGAGGAGGTATTCTAACCTGCTCGGTTAATGCGCGGATATCATCTACCGAATTATTGGACGCGGCATCGAGTTCGTATATGTTATACGAACGATTTTCGTTGAAAGCTTGGCACGATTCACAAGCATTACAAGCCTCTCCATCTTCTTTTATATTCAAACAATTAATTGTTTTGGCGAAGATGCGGGCACAAGTCGTTTTTCCGACACCACGCGGGCCGCAGAATAAATAAGCATGAGCCAATTTATTGTTCTCGATTGCATTTTTCAGTGTTGTCGTTAAAGATTTTTGTCCTATTACCGAATGAAAGGTAGCAGGTCGGTATTTTCTTGCTGAAACAATATAATTATCCATATCGAATTAAAATGTCTGTTGTTGGAGGTTTACAAAGGTAATTAAATTCGGAAAAAAATAACGAATGAAGAGTTAAAATCTTAATTTTAATTGCAAGACGAATGCAATTGAGCAGTGCCGACGGAAAATAAAAAGAGATGCATTCCCGCATCCCTTAGTTCTTAACTCTTAACTCTTAACTCTTAGTTCTTAGTTCTTAGTTCTTA
>JAIRRK010000090.1 GCA_031256015.1 Dysgonamonadaceae bacterium | reverse complement strand
TGCTTGCCATATTAATTTATTAACATTGTAATCGTAATGATATAGTTTGTTTCCGCCTCCCGCGAAAGTGCCGCCGCTTTCTAGAGTAAGACCGCTACCATCAGGCTTAAATAAACAAGTTTGCTTCGTTCCTACATAATTCCATCCCCAACTTACATTTGTCGTCTGGCTCTCTGTCCAAACGCCGCCATATTTTTTAAGGCTAACAACTTGGTCACCATCGGTACCACCATACATCTTCAATCTTACTGCTTCTATTTTAGCTTTATTATCACCTGTTCCCTCATAGGCCGGAAATATTAATTCTTTTGCGTTGTCTTCACCCACGTAAATGAGATATCCCTCTCCTGCGTTTAATACCTCAGTCTCTGACTCGACCCACACCCAACTGTCATCCTCACCATCATTGCGTTCCTCTAGCTTTCCGTGATCGGCACGATTTTGAGAATCGTAACGTAATACAAAGAAATCATTGTGCAAAGCAACAGAACCTCCGGAGGAGTCCGTTACATCCGAAAGCAGTACATTGAAAGGGAAAGCGATAGGATAGTACTTCTCCTTCTCAAACTTTTTAACCACCTTTACATCCAATGGCGATGCCATTGCTTGGTCAGATACATACAATCGTACGCCATTGGCAGAGTTCTCCGGTTTGTTTATCAACATTCCGTCCAGTTCTGCGACTTCGTCGGATTCAAAAATGATGCCTTTGGGTAAATCCATTTCACCTTTAACATCAATGCGCCCGTTTTTATTCGGGGCAGGTGCCACCCCTCGTACTACCCCTGAACACAAAGACCCTTGGGAATAGAGAATCCCTGTCTTCCCAACTACTACATCCCCAACTACTTTAGCCGGAAATGGGCCTTGCGCCTGAATACTTGCGGTCGATAAAAAAAGTATTCCTATAAATAACGTGATAAATAATCTTTTCATGACTTTATCTAATTTTAATAATGTTTCAAATGTATAATATTTATATTATGTTATTACGTATGCTATATGTCTAACGTTTTATTTTCTATGCTCTAAAATAACATCCGATTTTATTTTAGCGGATACTATTTGTAAACTGTCCTTTGTATCAATTCCTTTCTCTGCCAGATCGGGAATAACCAAGTGTATTTCTTTCGGGATATTCACGGGTGAATGAAGAATGTCTTGATTAGCTTCGTAAATATACACCCAAAAAACGGGGTCACCGTAATACTGTCGGGACAATGACGGTAAATCAACACCTTCAGAATCCGGCAAGTCCGAGTTTAATGCACGATTGTTTTCTTCCTCAATTTCTTTGTCGGGGGCACTCAAAAAGAAAATACCCGCGAAAACGAGAGCAAGCAAAACAATAAATGCGGCAATCAAATTGAAAAAATAATTCTTTTTTAGGGGAGAAACAGGCGATTTTTCGGGAATCAACACTTTCCCTATTTGAGATTCTCTCCTTTGAGGAGATTTTTTCAGTTGATTGGGTTGTCTTTCTCTGTCTTGATTTATTTCTTTTGTTTTCTCTTCCCTTATAACAACAGAAGCACCCTTATTGTTTTCTGATTCTTGCTTGTTATTTTGTTCGTCCCGATCTTTTTCGATTTCAGAAGTATTTACCGGTGCTTTTTCCTGATTCGAGGCTTCAACTTCAGGTGATTCGACTAAACCGGTTTCGTTAAGTTTTGCCCGTAAAGAAGAGGAAGGAGTATAAGACAGCCAGTACGAGCCATCTTCATTTTGCATCGGGCGAAAGTGCCCTACTTGCTCAATAGCAACCGAGTCTCCTTTCCCGAGCGGCGCGGAAACAAAATTAGAAAGAGCCGATGTATATGCGTTATCGCTGTGCGAGAAAAAATCCTTCACAATCGGATGCTCCGAACCTGCTGTTCTATACAACACGGTACGCCTGTCTCCGGACAAAGATTTAACTTCCAAATAGCCAAACCCAGGAATAACCACGTGTTGCCCTTTCACGAGGGAATCGGCAATCACAACTCCCAATTGGTCAACGGAAGTTATTTCGTCCATAGCCAAAGCATTCGTTGTATTTAATTCTTTCTCCATATTTTTATTTTAGTCCGAAAAAACTCAACGAGATGAGATGAAATCAATTTCTTTTTCGACGAAAGGAATATCCTCATTCGAAATTCGATTCAGCACATCATTTAATGAATCTCTCATTGAATCCGGCACGTATTTTTGGTGGGCGAACGATGTTTGTTTTTTCATCTTCTATTAATTCATTATTTTTTTTACTTTTAATTTCATGTCCTTCTCACACCCATCCTACCGCATCCACCTCTATTTTGTTGCACAATCCAAACGCCGTACTTTACGAAAAAGGACAGCCAAATCAGGTTGGTACAAAAACTATGCCACTCCTCTCCCCAATCTGTATTGCCTTTAACCACTGAGGTTTGCTGACAACATAAATCGAAATTTATTTATAAAGGGCGAAGATACAAGGTCGCTTGGATAAATCGGGGAAACTCCTTTCCCAATCCGAGATTTTTTTCGTTTTTATATATTCAGTTTTCAGTGTTAAATCAGCCGCGATACATAATTTAGTAGAGGGTTTACAAGTCTTTACTATTTCTGCCAGCAGTTTATTGTTGCGATACGGCGTTTCTATAAACAGCTGCGTTTGGCTTTTTGAGTAAACCAGGCTCTCCGCTCTTTTCAACTCCGCGATTCGGAGATTGGAGTCAACGGGAAGATAACCGTTAAAAGCAAAACTCTGGCCGTTAAATCCGGATGCCATCAAAGCCAAAACAATGGAAGACGGCCCCACCAAAGGAACGACCTGAATATTTTTTTGTTGAGCCATAGCAACGATATCCGCTCCCGGATCCGCTATTGCAGGGCATCCTGCTTCCGAAATAAGCCCGACAGAGCAACCTTTATCAACGGGTTCCAAAAAGCCCGATGTTTCTTCTCTTGTTGTGTGCTTATTCAACACAAAAAATGTCAAATCGTCAATGTCTATTAAAGGGTCTAATTGCTTTAAGAAACGCCGTGCCGATCTCACATTTTCAACAATAAAATAACTTAACGACAACACAACTTCTTTGTTATAATCGGGAAGCACTTTGGATATTTCGGAATCTCCCAACGTAACAGGAATAAGATAAAGATATTCCATATATTGTGTTATTGTCCGGCAAAAGTAGTACTTTTATGAGGAAAAACGACTAAAATGAATGAATATCTATGTTAAATTTAATTAATGAATTAAATAATAATTTGATTGTCAATAAATTAAATTTTGAATTTATAGAGCAGACGAGACAGATAATAGGAGAAGATTTGGAATTATTTTTAAAATCATTCTCGGAAAAAAGTCCGATTAGCATTCGATTAAATCCTTATAAAAACAAAAACAGCGATTGTCCTTTTCTTCAAACCGACGACAAAGTTCCTTGGGCATCGCATGCGTATTATCTTTCCGAACGACCTGTTTTCACCTTGGACCCTTTGTTTCATGCCGGGGTTTATTATGTTCAAGACGCATCCTCGATGTATTTGGAGCCATTGATAAAAAAATACGTTTCATCGCCTTCGATTGTTTTGGATTT
>JAIRRK010000071.1 GCA_031256015.1 Dysgonamonadaceae bacterium | reverse complement strand
GAAAATCACCGGAAACAGCCGGTAATAATTCGTAATGTTTAATTCTTTTTTCATTTTTACTTATTAAAATTAAAATCAGGATAAATATTCATCGTATATTTTTCTATAATAATGCTGTTGGGACATGTCCCATTGGTTCGGGGACATGTCCCATTGGTTCGGGGACATGTCCCATTGGTTCGGGGACATGTCCCATTGGTTCGGGGACATGTCCCGAAAGCTCGGGGGAACGTCCCGAAAGGTTCGGGGAAGTTCCCGAATTGTTCTTGGGAATCCCCAAAATGTTTTCGGAACTCCCTATAGTATGTATTAAAAAAATTTTTATGTATTATATTACATGTGTGTGTGTGTGTGTGTGTGTGTGTGTGTGTGTGTGTGTGTGTGTGTGTGTGTGTGTGTGTGTGTGTGTTTAAGAAAATATCCGTAACTTCCAAATTTTCAGGAGAAAAAATGAAAGAAAAAGCACTCTTTTTTTCGGTTATGTCGCTTAAGATACTCATCTTATTTATTGCCTGTTTTATATCCGGTTGCAAAGCTAATCACTTTTTTTTGATATTTTACTAAAAAAAGTGAAAAAAGTTTATTGTTCTTATTTTTTGGAATAAACTATGCAAGGAGAGTTGCAGCTGTCATGCAAGGAGAGTTGCAGTCATCATGCAAGGAGAGTGGTTTGCTTCTTCTTTGCATCAAGGCGAAGCCGGAATAAAGATTAGAAATTTTGCCTGAAAAGTATGGATTTTTCATTTTTTTACTATCTTTGTGCCTCAAACAGAAATAAGTTTGAGGAACATGAATTTTAATGAAAGAGTAAGTTATATAAGTTTAAATTTGAATGCGATGGTTTTCAACCACCGCATTTTTTATTTCTTCTGATAATTAAATTAATAACCGCAATAAATAATTGAACGCATGAGTGAAATTAAAAAGCTGAACAAAGTACTGGTTTTAGGCTCGGGAGCACTGAAAATCGGACAAGCCGGAGAGTTCGACTATTCCGGTTCGCAAGCATTGAAAGCCTTGAAAGAAGAAGGAATTTCTACTTTATTGATTAATCCGAATATCGCAACCATTCAAACTTCGGAAGGAGTTGCCGATAAAGTGTATTTTTTACCCATCACCCCTTATTTTGTCGAGGAAGTAATAAAAAAGGAAAAACCCGACGGCATCCTGTTGGCCTTCGGAGGACAAACGGCACTGAACTGCGGTACCGAAATGTACCTGAAAGGAACTCTGAAGAAATACGGCGTCGAAGTTTTGGGAACTTCCGTGGAAGCCATCATGAAAACGGAAGACCGTGACCTTTTTGTGAAAAGTTTATCCGAGATTGAGGCTAAAACACCTGTCAGTCAGGCAGTGGAATCAATGGAAGATGCCATGGCCGCCGCCAATCGCATCGGATTTCCGGTTATGGTTCGCTCGGCGTATGCCTTGGGCGGTTTGGGAAGCGGTATTTCCAATAATCCGGAAGAATTTAAAACACTTTGCGAATCCTCTTTCGCTTATTCCAAACAAATTCTGGTGGAAGAATCATTGAAAGGTTGGAAAGAAATCGAGTTTGAAGTTATCCGTGATAAAAACGACCATTGTTTCGCCGTTGTTCCCATGGAAAATGTCGACCCTTTGGGAGTTCACACGGGTGAAAGCATCGTTGTTGCTCCGATTTGTTCTCTTTCGAAAGAGCAAATCTCGATGTTGGAAGACTTGGCCAAAGACATTGTTCGTCATATAGGAATCGTAGGAGAATGTAATATCCAATATGCGTTCAATCCTTTCACCAACGATTACCGGGTCATTGAAATCAATGCGCGATTAAGTCGTTCTTCGGCCTTAGCCTCCAAAGCAAGCGGTTATCCTTTGGCATTCGTTGCCGCCAAATTGGCCTTGGGCTATTCTTTGGACCGGATTGGAGAAATGGGAACACCCAACTCGGCTTATACGGCTCCTTCGGTTGATTATATCATCGTTAAAATACCTCGCTGGGATTTGACGAAATTCGTGGGAGTATCTCGTCAAATAGGTTCGAGTATGAAATCGGTCGGAGAAATCATGTCGATAGGAAAATCTTTCGAAGAAATCATGCAGAAAGGCTTACGCATGATAGGACAGGGCATGCACGGCTTCGTGGGAAACAAAGACCTTGCTTTCGATAATTTGGAAGATGAACTGGCAAATCCGACCGATTTGCGTATTTTTGCCATCGCGCGAGCATTGGAAGAAGGTTACTCCGTCGACAAGATTTACGATTTGACAAAGATTGATACTTGGTTCCTGAACAAATTGAAAAACATTGTCGATTATACGAAAGTATTGGAACAATATAAATCGATAGAAGACCTTCCTGCCGATGTAATCAAAGAAGCAAAACGCTTGGGTTTTTCCGATTTCCAGATTGCCCGCTATGTGGAAGACCCGACCGGAAATTTGGAGAAAGACAACTTGAGAGTTCGTTCCGTCAGGAAAAAATACAATATTCTTCCGGCTGTTAAGCGAATCAATACGATTGCGTCGGAAGACTCCGAATTAACGAATTACCTGTATATGACCTACGGAACGGAAGGATACGATATTCCTTATTATAAGAATGAGAAGAATGTTGTTGTTTTAGGGTCGGGAGCTTATCGCATCGGTTCTTCCGTCGAGTTCGACTGGTGTTCGGTTAATGCCGTTCAAACGGCCCGTAAATTAGGATACAAAGCAATTATGATAAATTATAATCCGGAAACGGTTTCAACGGATTACGATATGTGCGACCGCTTGTATTTCGACGAATTGTCTTTCGAAAGAGTGATGGATATTATCGATTTGGAGTTGCCCAAAGGAACGATAGTTTCGGTAGGAGGGCAGATTCCGAATAACCTGTCGATGAAACTTCATCGGCAAAACGTTCCTGTTTTGGGAACTTCCCCGGTGAGTATCGACCGGGCTGAGAACCGTCATAAATTCTCTTCCATGCTGGACCAACTGGGCATCGACCAACCTCAGTGGAAAGAGCTGACGAGTATGGCAGACATTCACGCTTTTGTCGACAAAGTGGGATTCCCCGTACTGATTCGGCCTTCTTATGTGCTTTCCGGCGCGGCAATGAATGTTTGTTATTCTCATGAAGACATGGAAACATTCTTGAAAGCGGCAGCCAAAGTTTCGAAAGAATATCCGGTTGTTGTTTCCGAGTTTCTGCAGAATGCGAAAGAAATCGAATTTGATGCCGTAGCTCAAAACGGAGAGATTGTCGAATACGCCGTTTCGGAACATGTCGAGTTTGCCGGCGTTCACTCCGGAGATGCTACTTTGGTGTTCCCCGCTCAGAAGATTTATTTTGAAACTTTCCGCAGAATCAAGAAAGTAAGTAAAATGATTGCGAAGGAACTGAATATTTCCGGTCCGTTCAATATACAGTATCTGGCAAAGAATAACGACATCAAAGTAATTGAATGTAACCTAAGAGCCTCGCGCTCGTTTCCGTTCGTGTCCAAGGTGTTGAAACGTAATCTTATCGAAACGGCAACCAAAATCATGTTGGATGCTCCGTACGATAAACCCGACAGCTCCGCGTTCGACATTGAGTGGATAGGAGTCAAAGCCTCTCAATTCTCGTTCACGCGCCTGCACAAAGCCGACCCGGTGTTAGGCGTAGATATGTCCTCTACCGGAGAGGTGGGTTGCTTGGGCGACGATTATAACGAAGCCTTATTATCGGCCATGATTGCCGTGGGATATCATCTCCCCCAAAAAGGAGTATTGATTTCTTCCGGAGCGGCAAAATCGAAAGTCGATTTGTTGGATGCCTGCAAGCTGTTGAGTGAAAAGAATTATCGAATCTACGCAACTGCCGGAACCCGAAAATTTTTGCAGGAAAACGGAATAGCATCGGTTATAACGGTCGGCTGGCCGGACGAAGCCGGACCTGATAACGTGATTGAAATCATGTCGAACAATCAAATCGATTTGATTGTAAA
>JAIRRK010000165.1 GCA_031256015.1 Dysgonamonadaceae bacterium | reverse complement strand
GCAAATGCGAACTGAAAAACGGATTGCCACCACTGCGCTCCGCGCATGAAGCAGCCCTTCCCGGCTTTTTTCGAACACCTCTTTTCGCAAAAAACGCAAATTAAAAAGTTTTAATGAGTTCATTAATCATCTTTTTTATGAAAATTCAATTATTTTACCTACATTTGTTCCTTGAGAATTTTTGATTTGTAGTAACCTTCTGAAATAAGAAGTTGTTAAAGTCCAACTCAAAAACTTATTTGTTAACTTGGTACTGCGACAGTTGTCCTCGTGAAGAGGGCGACTGTTTCGTTTTTTGTACGTTGCGTGCAGGAAGCGGCCCTTCCCGGCTCTTTTCGAACACCTCTTTTTGCAAAAAACGCAAATTAAAAAGTTTTAATGAGTTCATAGATCATCTTTTTTATGAAAATTCAATTATTTCACCTACATTTGTACTCCAAGAAAATTAAATTTATAATCAACTTTTGAAAATCAAGAAAAATGGAATTTCCTAAAAATGTAAAGTACACAGAAGATCACGAATGGATTCGTGTAGAAGGAGCTACGGCTTATGTAGGAATCACTGATTATGCTCAAGATCAGTTGGGAGAAATTGTTTTCGTTGATGTCGATACCGAAGGTGCAACCATCGAGAAAAACAAAACTTTCGGTTCGATTGAAGCCGTAAAAACAGTTTCGGAGCTTTTAATGCCCGTAACAGGACTTGTTGTTAAAGTCAATGGAGATTTGGAAGATCAGCCTGAATTGGTTAATTCCGATCCTTATAAAGACGGATGGATTATTGAAATAGAAGTAAAAGACGCTTCTCAGTTAGATTCGTTACTGACTGCCGATCAATATCGATCATTTATCGGACAGTAATGAAACCGGTTGTAAGTATAATAATGGGAAGTACATCCGATCTTCCCATTATGGAAAAAGCCGCCAACCTTTTCGACGAATTTGAAATCCCTTTTGAAATTCATGCTCTTTCTGCACATCGTACTCCCGCAGAAGTTGAAGAATTTGCCGGAAACGCGGGAAAAAGAGGAATCGAAGTAATCATTGCTGCCGCGGGAATGGCGGCACATCTTCCGGGAGTGATTGCTTCCATGACGGCTTTGCCTGTAATAGGAGTGCCGATCAACGCCTCGTTAAACGGAATGGATGCTTTACTCGCAATCGTTCAGATGCCTCCCGGAATCCCTGTCGCTACCGTCGGAATCAATGGAGCCATGAATGCCGCTATTTTGGCAGCTCAAATATTATCGGTCAAAGATGATCATTTGAAACAAAAATTGGCTAACTACAAAGAAAGCCTGAAAGATAAAATTGTTAAAGCAAACAACGAATTGGCTGCAATACAATATAAATTCAAAACAAATTAACGGATTTCTTCTTCCCTGCAAATGACCAACGAAAAATCGATTTTTGAATACAACAGAAGAAAATCTTCTTCTGTTATGATAGGAAATATCCCGATGGGAGACGAAAATCCTATCCGTATCCAATCCATGACGAACACTTCCACAATGGACACTAAAAGCAGTGTTCGTCAAATTATCGATATTGTTGATGCCGGAGGAGAATATGTCCGTTTAACGACTCAAGGTATTCGCGAAGCCGAAAATCTAAAAAACATTCAAGCCGAATTGCATCAAGCCGGATACCGAACGCCTTTGATTGCAGATATTCATTTCAATCCCAAGGTAGCGGAAGCCGCCGCCCGGATAATCGAAAAAGTTCGAATCAATCCGGGAAATTTCGCCGACCCTGTTAAAACGTTTCAAACTTTCGATTATACCGATGAAGAATACGAGCAAGAAATCGAAAAAATAAAAGAGCGGTTTATTCCTCTTCTTCACACTTGCGAAGAACACAATACCGCTATTCGGATAGGCGTCAATCACGGCTCTCTTTCCGACCGAATCATGAGTCGATACGGTGATACTCCGCAAGGAATGGTTGAATCTTGCATGGAATTTCTACGGATTTGTGTTGCCGAAAATTTCAGGCAAGTCGTGATTTCGATCAAAGCCTCAAATTCTTTCGTAATGGTTCGAACGGTTCGGCTTTTGGTTGAACAAATGAACCGGGAACAAATGAATTTTCCTCTGCATTTGGGAGTTACGGAAGCCGGAGAGGGAGAAGACGGCAGGATACGTTCAGCGGTAGGAATCGGAACTTTATTACTTGAAGGAATCGGGGATACGATTCGAGTTTCGCTGAGTGAAGATCCGGAAGCCGAGATTTCGGTTGCCCGGTTATTGGTCGATTATGTTCAGGAAAAAGGGAGATTTCAGGCCATTAAACAATCTGTTTCTCAGCAATATAACGGCTTCGATCCGATAAGAAGAAAAACGAAATCCGTAAAAAATACAGGAGGAAATCACGTTCCGGTTGTGATTTCCGATCAATCGAAAATGGAAGATATAACAGTCGATTTTTCGGGTCCTGCTCCGGATTATATTTATACCGGAAAGAAAAAACCGGCTGTCGAACCGGAACAAATTTCGTTTATTGTCGATTTTTCGTCTTTCTCATCCTTAAAAAATACATATCCGTTGTTTACCGCTCAGGAAAAAGATTCTTGGATGGGATACGACAACGGTATGAACTTTATCGCCTTAAAATATCCCGATTTGAATCGGGATTTAATCCAATCCTTGAAGCAAAAAAAAGAATCCGTGATTATTCTCTCTTCCGACTTATCGAATATTTATGAACAAAAAGCATTCATTCATCGATTAATGGAAGAAGAAATCGGAAATCCGGTTATTATTCAAGCAAGCCTTTCCGAAACAAATAAAGACGCTTTTCAAATCAAAGCGGCCATAGACACCGGCTCGTTCTTCTTGGATATGTTGACTGACGGCATTATGTTATCGAATCGAAATTCGGATATTTCTCCGCAAACAATCAATGATTGCAGTTTCGGGATATTACAGGCTTCAGGACGGAGAATCAGTAAAACCGAATATATTTCCTGTCCGGGATGCGGAAGAACTTTGTTTGATCTGCAAACCGTCATAAAAAAAGTAAAACAAGAAACATCTCATCTGAAAGGAATGAAAATTGCCGTCATGGGATGCATTGTCAACGGACCCGGAGAAATGGCTGATGCAGACTATGGATATGTGGGAGCAGGAGCAGGAAAAGTCAGCTTATACAGAGGGAAAGAATGTGTGTTAAAAAGTATTTCTGCTGAAAAGGCAGTGGAAGAATTACTTAAGCTTATTTCATCGAATACTTCATGTTAAAGTTATTTTTTCCCGAGGGAAAGGTAATTTTATAAAAAATTTTAATAGCTTTGTGCTGATATTTATGTTTTTGGGATAATAGTATTCAAATTAAATTGTTGTGTCATGAATAAATCTATGGATGCGGAACGTATTGAAAATGAAAATGCGACCGGAGAAGAAAAGTTGGATAAGGTTTCGAACGAACAAGTAATCGTCCCTCAAAATGAGGAAGAAGAAACAGTTGCTTCAATTGAAAGTAATCCGATTGAACAGGAAAAGAAAGAACCGATTGAAACCGAACCGGATATTATCGAGTCAAAACCGACTGAAACCGAATTTGTTTCCGAGTCTGTAGATAATCTTCCTGAAAAGAAAAAAGAAAAAACAGATTCAGATATAGAACAGTTGGACAAAGAACAAATTATAGAAAAATTATCGATTCTTGTTCAAGAAGATATTTCTGAAGGCTCAAAAACGGGAGTAGAAGCTTTGAAGCAAGCTTTTTATAAAATAAAAAGAGTAGAAACCGATGCGGCAAAGAAAGCCTTTGTCGAAGCGGGAAATCCGGAAGCCGACTTCAAGTCGGAAGAAGATTCATTTGAAACCAAACTGAAAGAATTATTGGGAATATTCAAAGAAAAAAGAGCTACTCAGACGGCTGAAATCGAAAAAATAAAAGAAGAAAATCTGGAAGTTAAAAAAGCAATTATCGAACGCTTGAAAGAACTTATCGAGAAAAATGACGATTTCTACAAAATATATAATGAGTTCAGAAAATTGCAACAACAGTGGAAAGAAGTGAAATTAATTCCTCAGTCTGCAGCCAATAATCTCTGGAAAGAATACCAACTTTACAGCGAAAAATTCTATGACTTATTGAAGATCAATAATGAAATGAGAGATTATGATTTCAAGAAAAACATGGAATTAAAACAAGCTCTTTGCGTGGCAGTGGAAAAATTGGACGAGGAAAAAGACATTGTTTCTGCGTTTTTCCAATTGCAAAAATTCCATCAGGAATGGCGGGAAACTGGTCCGGTTGCCCGGGAATTTCGAGAAGAAATCTGGGAAAGATTTAAAAAAGCATCAACAGTAATCAATAAAAAACACCAAAGTTATTTCGAAGATTTACGCTCTTTGGAACAACGTAACTTGGAAGAAAAAACATCTCTTTGCGAAGAAATCGAAAACATTGATTATGCCCAATTGAATAATTTCAAAGAATGGAACAAACAGAATAAAAAAGTATTGGATATTCAAGAAAAGTGGAAAACAATCGGATTCGCTCCCAAAAAACACAACGTAAAAATATTTGATCGTTTCCGTTTGGCTTGTGATGTTTTCTTTACAAAGAAAAGCGAATTTTATAAAGAAGTCAAAGACTCGATAGAACTTAATCTGGAAAAGAAAAGTGCTCTTTGCGAGCAAGCAGAAGCTTTGAAAGACAGTCAGGACTGGAAAGAAGCAACCAACAAATTAATTGCTTTACAAAAAGAATGGAAAACAATCGGTCCGGTTGCCCGGAAACATTCCGAAGCAATATGGAAACGTTTTATATCGGCCTGCGATTATTTCTTTGAACAAAAGAATAATCATTTTTCGTCTCAGAAAACCGAAGAAGTAGAAAATCTGAAAAAAAAGAAAGAAATTATTGCGGATATCGATGCTTTGGAAGAAGCTATCCCTGCACCGGAAGCAATATCCAAAATCAGAGAGTATATCGCCGAATTTAACAGAATAGGATTTGTCCCTTTCAAAGAAAAAGATAAAGTTTACGACGAGTTTCGTGAAGCAGTTGATAAACAATTCGATCGACTTAAAGTGGATGAATCGGAAAGACGTTTGCAATCATTCAGATCGAATGTGAATGACTTGGCCTCCGGAGGAAAATCAAAAAACAGATTGTATTCCGAACGAGAAAGACTGATGCGTAACTACGAACGATTGAGAGGTGATATCCAAACGTACGAAAATAATATCGGTTTCTTATCTGCCTCGTCCAAAGGCGGAAGCGGATTGATAAAAGAAATGCAACGCAAAATAGAAAGCCTGAAAGAAGAATTAAAACTGATAGAAAAGAAAATCGAAGTAATCGATCAGAATTTGGAGTCTGAAAATTAAATATGAAGCCTGAAGATTTAGATAACACAACAGACAACGGAGATTTAAGTAAAGAACATTCCGGTTATATCATTCCGGAAGAAAAAAATGAGGCAGATCGACATGTCTTATCGGGAATGTATAAGGAATGGTTCATGGACTATGCCTCTTATGTCATCACCGACCGCGCTGTTCCCCATATTAATGACGGATTAAAACCTGTTCAACGCCGTATTCTTCATGCAATGAAGCGAAAAGATGACGGACGTTATAACAAGGT
>JAIRRK010000132.1 GCA_031256015.1 Dysgonamonadaceae bacterium | reverse complement strand
AAAGAACACACGGAGTCAATGCTTCTCTGCGATAAGTCTTTGCAGCCTTTTTCCCTACTTTTTCTCTTTTAGAACCTTTTAATTCAAATGTTTTCATTTTCTTATGAATTTTTGTTACTCAAAATTAAGATATGCTCCTAATCTCCCATCACACGGAATATTTAAAAGCGGGACAAAGATAGTAATTTTTTACAAAATATTATCTCTTGTAATCGAATTTTCCTTCTGAGGAACAAAATCAACCGAATTATTTTCCTTTATGTAGGTTATTGCCTCATTCAATGCGTCGGAAAATTTACCAAAATCTTCTTTGTATAAGAAAATCTTATGTTTTTCGAATAAGACAGGACTATTTTCTTCTTTCCCGATTATTTTTTTACTTTCCGTTATGATTAAAAACAGCTCTCCTTTTTGGTTTTCTTTTACATCAAGATAATAAATTCGCTTTCCGGCACTAATCGCTCTCGAAAAAATAATGTCTGTTTCTTTCATTTTGCCCTAATTTTAGTTTAATGTAATACAATAGTAACATGCCTTGTTATTATTTAAGATAATCCTTAAAATTAATGCAAAAGTGGTCATAAAAATTAAAATAAACAATTTTTATGACTTTTTATTTTCCAATAAAGGTTGAGATTTTAAGAAATAATCTCGAATTTAGTATAAGGAATCAGGATTTGAGGGATTTTTATTCCTTCCGGAGTTTGATTATTTTCCAACAGAGCCGCTAAAATGCGAGGCAAAGCGAGAGCACTTCCATTCAAGGTATGACAAAGTTGGATTTTTTTATTTGTGTTTTTGTATCGACATTTTAATCGGTTCGCTTGATAACTTTCAAAATTGGAGACGGAACTAACTTCTAACCAACGTTTTTGAGCTGCAGAATAAACTTCAAAATCAAAAGTGAGGGCCGATGTAAAACTTATATCTCCTCCGCATAAACGGAGAATCCTCCAAGGTAATTCCAATTTTTCGACCAGTGTTTGCACATAATCAACCATTTCTTTTAATGATTCGTATGAATGTTCAGGCCGGTCAATGCGGACAATTTCAACTTTATCGAACTGATGCAAACGATTCAGTCCTCGAACATCTTTTCCGTAAGAACCTGCTTCCCGACGAAAACAAGCTGAGTAAGCCGTATTTTTTATAGGTAAATCTTTTTCGTCCAGAATAACATCTCTGTAGATATTTGTAACCGGTACTTCTGCCGTTGGAATTAAATACAGGTCGTCTGCGGAACAATAATACATTTGTCCCTCTTTATCCGGGAGGTTTCCTGTTCCATATCCTGAATCTGCGTTAACTAAATAAGGAGTTTGTACTTCTTCGTATCCGGCTTCTCGAGCACTGTCTAAAAAGAAATTGATTAAAGCTCGTTGCAATTGTGCGCCTTTTTGTTTATAAACGGGAAATCCGGCTCCGGTGATTTTCACTCCCAGTTCAAAATCAATCAGATTGTATTTTTTTGCCAAATCCCAATGAGGTAAAGCATCTTCATGAAGAACGGGGATTTTTCCTCCTTCTTTTTCTACCGAATTATGTTCGGCATTTTTACCTTCAGGAACTTCATCTGAAGGCAAGTTAGGTATTAGGTAGAGAAGCTCGATTAATTTTTTTTCAGCTTCTTTCATTTCAGTTTCCAGACGCTTATTGTTTTCTTTCATTTCGGCAACTTCTTTTCGAGCGGCTTCGGCTTTATCTTTTTCGCCGTCTTTCATGAGTTGTCCGATAGAACGAGAAATCTGATTAAGGCGGGCTAAATTTTCATCCAATAATTGTTGTGATGATTTTCTTTTTTTATCGATATCGATAACTTCATTGATAATATCGGTGGCATCAAAATGTTTTTTTGCTAATTTTTTAATAACATCTTGAGTGTTTTCTATGATGACTTTAAGCGTAAGCATGACAATTTACTTTAAAAAATTCAGCGACAAAGTTAATAAAAAAATCGGGCTTAGTATGCAAATTTACACAAGCCCGATTTTATTTTGTGAAGATATTTATTTATGCCTCTGCTATAGGCTCAATAGAGACATAAGACCTGTCGTTCTTTTTTCTTCTAAAAACCACTTTACCATCGATAAGAGCAAATAAAGTATGGTCTTTTCCTATACCTACATTCTCTCCCGGATGGTGTTGAGTTCCTCTTTGACGAATAATGATATTTCCTGCTTTACAGATTTCTCCGCCGAAAATTTTAACGCCTAATCGTTTACTGTGCGATTCGCGTCCGTTTTTTGAACTACCGACTCCTTTTTTATGTGCCATTTTCTTAAGATTTTAACGAATTAAGCTTGAATGTCTTTAATCACGATTTGAGAGAATTGTTGACGGTGACCGTTTAGTTTGCGATAACCTTTTCTTCTCTTTTTCTTGAAAACCAAAACCTTATCTCCTTTTACCAGCGGATTTACTATTTCGGCAACCACTTTAGCTCCTTCAATAACCGGAGTTCCGACTGTTACGGCTCCGTTGTTATCGGCTAAAAGAACTTTGTCAAATTCAACTTGCGTACCTTCTTCTCCTTCTAAATGGTAAACATAAATTTTTTGGTCTTTTTCAACTTTAAATTGTTGACCTTGAATTTCTACAATTACGTACATTTTGTTTTAGTAATTTACAATTATATCCGGGGGTGGAAATGTATTTTCTTTCTCTTTTTATAACCCTTAAAGATTTTTCAGCCCACAAAGATACTGTTTTTTTTTTAAAATGCAAACAAACTGCTTTTTTATATCCGGTATTTTTCCGCTTTGATTACTCGACGATTTTCGGTCGGTTTTTTCCGTTACCAATGCTACGCCGGAAAATTAAAACGCTAAAAGATTGAAGGAAGCATCAATTTTTCAGTCAGACTATTTTTTAGATTGTTTTCGTCTGTTATTCGCTTCGCTGATAATTTTAAGAATATGATTTTTAAGTTTTTGAGTAGGATTTTCTTTTAAAAAGGACTCAATATGTCTTTTCTTTTTTTCTTCAAAAACTTCTTCGAAATCAATTAGTATACCGGTTTCTTCCACTTCTCCAAATTCTTTGTTAATGGCCGTACCGAAAACGCG
>JAIRRK010000120.1 GCA_031256015.1 Dysgonamonadaceae bacterium | reverse complement strand
CTTAATTCATTAACTTTTTCATTCGTTCGATAGCTTCGCGGGTATTTTCTCTGTTTCCGAATGCGGTAAAACGGAAAAAACCTTCTCCCGCTTTTCCGAAGCCGGAGCCGGGAGTACCCACAATTTGGATTTTATTCAGTAAGAGGTCGAAAAACTCCCACGACGACATATTATCGGGCGTTTTTACCCAAATGTAAGGGGCATTGACGCCTCCGAAAGTGGTCCGGCCCAATTCGTCGTGCAGAGCATTTTGGATAATCCGGGCATTCTCCATGTAGTAAGCGATGGTTTCTTTGATTTGTTTTTGTCCTTCGGACGAATAAACGGCTTCGGCTCCTCTTTGAACAATGTAAGCCGTGCCGTTAAATTTGGTCGATTGGCGGCGTTTCCACAGGGCGTTCAAAGAAACGATTTCCCCTTTGGATGTTTTCGCGATTAATTCTTTCGGCACCACCGTGTACCCGGCGCGCATTCCGGTAAATCCGGCTGTTTTGGAAAAGCTGCGAAACTCTATCGCACATTTCTTTGCGCCATCGATTTCATAAATACTGTGAGGGATATCCGGTTGAGAGATGAACGCTTCATAAGCGGCATCGAAAAGAATCAACGACTGATGTTCCAAAGCATAATCGACCCATTTCTTTAACTGTTCTTTTGTCAGGACGGTTCCTGTCGGGTTGTTGGGATAACACAAATAAATCACATCCGCCGTTTTCTTCGGGAAAGTCGGAACAAAGTGATTGTCGGGCGTACAAGGAAGTAATTCTATTTGCCGGCCGGTCATTTTATTGGTATCCACATACACGGGATAAGCGGGGTCGGTAATTGCCACACGATTGTTGCGGTCCAATATATCTCCGATGTTTCCGGTGTCGCTTTTTGCTCCGTCGCTCACGAACACCTCATCCGGATTTAATTGAATTCCTCTGTCGGTAAAATCGTTTTTCACGATGGCATGAATCAAAAAGTCGTACCCGGCGTCGGGCGCGTATCCTCGTACCGATTCGACTTTCCCCATTTCTTCCGTCGCCTTATGGATGGCTTCGATTACCGCAGGAACAATAGGTCGGGTTATATCCCCTATTCCCAGACTGATGACTTTCTTGTCGGGATGAGTTTCTTTGTATTCCCGAACTCGTCGAGCGATTTCCGCAAACAGATAGTTGTTTCCTATCTCGGTGTAGTGTTCATTTATTTTTATCATAACGTTTTTATATTATTAAATTGTAATTTCTCCTTCAAATACGGTGACAGCGGGTCCTGTCATAAGAACATGATTATTGTTTTCTTTCCAATCCAATTCCAAATCTCCGCCCGATAATGAAATTTCGGCTTTTCGGTTCAGTTTATTATTCAGAACAGCGGCGACCAAAGCGGCACAAGCACCGGTTCCGCACGCTTGAGTTTCGCCGCTTCCTCTTTCCCAGACTCTCATCTTCGCCCTGTCGGACGCTATTATTTCGACAAACTCCACATTTGTTTTCTCCGGAAACATCGGATGGTTTTCTATTTTCCTGCCGATTCTTTCCAAATCCAAATCAACGATATTCTCCGTAAAGATAACGGCGTGAGGATTTCCCATGGAAACACAGGTTATTGCATATTCCTCCGGATTGAAATCAACGATTCGATTAATCAATTGTTTTTCATTCCAATCCACCGGAATCTCTTTCGACGACAATATCGGTTCTCCCATATCAACGGTTACTTTTTCTATTTTCCCGTCAACGGGAAACAGATTCAAAACCTTCACTCCGGCCTTTGTTTCCAGGGTAATTTGCGTTTTGTTCGTGTAAGCGTTATCATAAACGAATTTACCCACACATCGAGAAGCATTTCCACACATCTGAGCTTCCGAACCATCCGCATTAAACATTCTCATTCGGAAATCGCAAGTATCCGAATGCATAATTAAAACCAATCCGTCGGAGCCTATTCCTTTATGTCTATCACTTACCGCAACGGCTATTTCCTCCGGGTTATCAATCTTCTCTCGGAAACAGTCCACATAAACATAATCGTTTCCGGCCCCATGCATTTTAGTAAACTTCATCTTATTTTCTTTATAAAATTTCACTCTCTTTTCAACAAAAACGAACGAGTATTTTGTTTTTCGTATAAAGTTATTGTTGAAATAAATAAGGTGCGAAATTAAACATTTAATTTATATCTTCATCAATTTAACTCTTTTTATTACGAAAATAATACATGAACAATCACTTTGACATGCCGTAAGAATTGTAAATCATTATTCCGTTTTTAATTCATTTTTATATATCTTTGCGGGCGAATACATAAATCTTTTCAACAACCTGTTTATGGACAAAAAAGTTGCTTTAATCCTGGAGGACGGAACGCAGTTTCAAGGTTATTCTTTCGGATATGAAGCTCCGTCAGCCGGAGAAGTCGTTTTTAACACAGCCATGGTCGGTTATCCGGAAAGTTTGACCGACCCTTCTTATGCAGGCCAAATCTTAACGGTTACTTATCCTCTCGTAGGTAATTACGGGGTTCCGGAAGATA
The DNA here is from genome assembly GCA_031256015.1 of Dysgonamonadaceae bacterium. Lineage (GTDB taxonomy): Bacteria > Bacteroidota > Bacteroidia > Bacteroidales > Azobacteroidaceae > Azobacteroides. Next base: position 11,691 of record JAIRRK010000120.1, on the reverse strand, counting down.
GAATCGTTAACGGTCTTTCTCAATTTTACGAATCGGAAAAGATTCAGGTCAGCGGTTTAATCATTTCCGAATATTCCCATGAATACAGTCACTGGAATGCCAAAAAGAGTCTGGGAGACTGGCTGAAAGAACACAACGTTCCGGGAATCTACGGAATCGACACGAGAGCATTAACCAAATTGCTTCGGGAAAACGGCTCCATGAAAGGTAAAATCATCTTTGATTCTCCCGACGAAATTGATTTCATTGATATATCCAAAGAAAATTTAATTGCCAAAGTCAGTTGTAAAGAAGTTCTGAAATATGGAAACGGTTCCCAAACGGTGGTTCTCATCGATTGCGGAGTCAAACACAACATTGTTCGCTGTTTACTGCATCACGATGTAACCATTATCCGAGTTCCTTGGGATTACGACTTCAATACTTTGGAATATGACGGATTATTCATCTCAAATGGCCCCGGCGATCCGGAGCATTGCAGCATCACGGTGAACCACATCCGAAAAGCAATGGAAAAAGGAAAACCCATCATGGGAATCTGTATGGGGAACCAACTGTTGGCAAAAGCAGCCGGAGCCTCCACTTACAAATTAAAATACGGACACAGAAGTCATAATCAACCGGTTCAATTGGCCAATACTGCCAAATGTTACATCACTTCTCAAAACCACGGGTATGCTGTCAATCCCTCTGCCTTGAGCGATGAATGGGAAGTGCTGTTCATTAATATGAACGACGGCTCGAACGAAGGAATCCGTCATAAAACAAAACCTTGGTTTTCCGCGCAGTTCCATCCGGAAGCCGCTTCCGGACCGACGGATACTGCTTTTTTATTCGATATGTTCATTGCGAACATGGATAAAGCAAAAGCTAAAGCAAATCCTTTTTTAGTGGAAGATATAATCGACGAACAACCCGTCGACAACACCACAAAACTCCCGAAAAAAGTTCTTTTATTAGGGTCGGGAGCATTAAAAATCGGAGAAGCCGGAGAGTTTGATTATTCCGGCTCACAAGCCCTGAAAGCTCTGAAAGAAGAAGGGATTCAAACGATATTAATCAATCCGAACATTGCCACTGTCCAAACATCGGAAGGTGTTGCCGACAAAATCTATTTCTTGCCGGTTACTCCTTTCTTTGTCGAAAAGGTCATTGAAAAAGAAAAACCCGACGGCATCCTCCTGTCTTTCGGAGGACAAACGGCACTCAACTGCGGAGTCGAATTATATTTGTCGGGCGTTTTTGAAAAACACGATGTAGAAGTATTGGGAACTCCCGTTCAAGCGATTATCGATACGGAAGACCGAAAACTCTTTGTCAAGAAATTAGATGAAATAGAGGTAAAATCCATTAAATCGGTAGCTGTCGGCTCTATCGAAGACGCTCATCGGGCGGCGAATGAATTGGGATATCCGATTATTGTGCGTGCGGCGTACGCATTGGGCGGATTGGGAAGCGGATTTTGTAACTCTCCCGAAGAATTGCAGGTTTTGGCGGAAAAAGCATTCAATTATTCCAATCAACTATTAATCGAGAAATCGCTGAAAGGATGGAAAGAAATCGAATACGAAGTGGTTCGCGATAAATACGATAATTGCATTACGGTTTGTAACATGGAAAACTTCGACCCTCTGGGAATCCATACCGGAGAAAGCATCGTGGTTGCGCCCTCACAAACGTTAAGCAATCGGGAATATCATAAATTAAGAGAATTGGCGATTCGCATTATCCGCCACATCGGAATTGTCGGAGAGTGTAATGTTCAATATGCTTTCGATACCGTTTCGGAAGATTATCGAGTAATCGAAGTCAATGCACGCTTAAGCCGTTCTTCGGCTTTAGCTTCGAAAGCAACCGGTTATCCTTTGGCTTTTATTGCGGCAAAGTTGGGTTTGGGATACGGATTGCAAGATTTGAAAAACTCCGTAACCAAAAGCACGCCGGCTTTCTTTGAACCGGCTTTGGACTACATTGTATGTAAAATTCCACGCTGGGATTTAGGAAAATTTCACGGCGTATCTCACGAAATCGGTTCGAGTATGAAAAGCGTCGGCGAAGTGATGTCAATCGGACGAAGTTTCGAAGAAGTTATTCAAAAAGGATTACGGATGATTTCGCAGGGAATGCACGGATTTGTCGCCAACAAAGACATGGAAGTCGAAGATTTGGACAAAGCCTTGTCCGAACCGACCGATAAGCGCATATTTATTATCTCGCAAGCTTTGAAAGCCGATTATTCAATCGAGAAAATTCATGCTTTAACCAAAATCGATTTGTGGTTTTTACAAAAACTGCAAACCATTCATCAAATTTCAAAGGACATAGGCCGATACAACTCCGTAAAAGATTTACCTGAAGATTTATTGAAATCGGCAAAACAGAAAGGATTTTCGGATTTTCAAATCAGTAAATTAATTTATAAAGATTCGGATATTGCTTCCGATAAAAAGGCGGAAATAAGAGATTTACGAAAAAGGCGGAACATCGTTCCGGTCGTTAAACAAATCGATACTTTGGCGGCGGAATATCCGGCTCAAACCAATTACCTGTATCTGACTTACAACGGAACGGAAAACGATGTGCATTATTCGGGCGATCAACAATCGGTGATTGTTTTGGGTTCCGGAGCTTATCGCATCGGAAGCAGCGTCGAGTTCGACTGGTGTTCGGTCAATGCCTTAAACACCATTCGTAAAAACGGTTGGCGCGGCGTAATGATTAATTATAATCCCGAAACGGTTTCGACCGATTATGATATGTGCGATCGTTTGTATTTCGACGAACTGACATACGAATGTGTGATGGATATTATCGAACTTGAAAACCCGCATGGCGTAGTGTTGTCGACCGGAGGGCAAATTCCGAATAATCTGGCACTTTCGTTGGATAAAGCGGGAGTCCCCATCCTGGGAACACAGGCAAAAGACATAGATAATGCAGAAGACCGACATAAATTTTCTTCCATGCTCGACCGATTGGAAATCGATCAGCCGAAATGGAAGGAATTAACATCATTATCCGATATTAATTCTTTTGCGGAAGAAGTCGGATTCCCGGTTTTGGTTCGACCTTCTTATGTTCTGTCGGGAGCCGCGATGAATGTTTGTTCGAATCGGGAAGAATTGGAAATGTTTCTGAAATTAGCAGCGAACGTTTCGCAAAAACACCCGGTTGTTGTCAGTGAATTTATTCAAAATGCCAAAGAAATCGAAATCGATGCCGTTGCGAATAAAGGAAACATCATTACATACGCCATTTCGGAACATATCGAGTTTGCGGGAGTACATTCCGGCGATGCCACTATTCAGTTTCCGCCTCAAAAGTTATACGTGGAAACGGTTCGGAGAATTAAACGAATCACACGCCGAATTGCTGAAAATCTGCAAATTACCGGTCCATTCAACATTCAATTCCTAGCAAAAGATAACGATATTAAAGTAATTGAATGTAATTTAAGAGCTTCGAGGAGTTTCCCGTTCGTTTCGAAAGTTTTAAAACTGAATTTCATCGAATTGGCCACCCGCGTGATGCTCGGAGAAGATGTGGAAAAACCGAATAAAAGCGAATTCGATTTGGATTACGTGGGAATCAAGGCCTCGCAGTTTTCCTTTTCCCGATTACAAAAAGCCGACCCTGTATTGGGTGTGGATATGGCTTCAACCGGAGAAGTCGGCTGTATTGGCGACGATTATTACGAAGCGGTCCTCAAATCGATGCTATCTGTCGGTATGCGGCTTCCGAAGAAAAATATTTTGATTTCCGGCGGAACAACCAAATCAAAAATCGACTTGCTGGACGCCTGCCGTTTATTAGTCGATAACGGATATATTCTATACGCAACCGAAGGAACCCATCGCTTCCTGAACGATAATAACATTCCGTCCATCAAAGTATTTCAGCCGAATGAAGACGGAACTCCGAATGCTTTGGAAATGATTAGGGAAAAACAAATTGATTTGGTAGTTAATATTCCGAAAAACTTATCGCAGGGAGAACTGTCGAACGGATATAAAATTCGTCGGGGAGCCATTGATTTCAACGTTCCTCTATTTACAAATTCCCGATTGGCTTCGGCCTTTATTTACGCTTTTTGCGAAATAGACATGCAAAATATTCCGATAAAAAGCTGGGAAGAATATAAGTAAAGATTTTATGGAAGTTCCAAGTAAAATTTACTAACTTGCATCGTTTTTTCATTTTTAATTATCCATAAGTCATGCGTCCACCTACTCTGCAATATTTTTACCTCGAAAATCCGATGCTTTTGCTCATCGCCATTTCCATGATCTGTATTTTACCTTGGATCGGACAAGGCGATTTTTCGGCAAGCGAATGGAATGAAGTAGCCGGCGCAAATTCCATTTTGACTGAAAATCAATGGTTGGTGCCTAAAATAGATGTAAAAGAAAACATCTATAAATCGCCGCTCATATCTTGGTGTATCGCCGTGTTTTCGCTGCCGGGAGGTGAAGTTACGCCGTTAACGGCACGAATACCTTCGGTTATTTCGTTTATCTGTTTACTTTGTTTCAGTTTTATTTTCTTCGGAAAAAACCTGCGTTTTCAAGATGCTTTCCTTTCGGCTTTGATTATGCTTACCGCTTTCTTTTTGCATCGGGAGAGTATGTCTGCCGGAAGAGATATGACTTTTGCCTTCTTTGTCGTGTTGGGACTTCAACGTTTATTCCGATGGGAAGAACGAAAAGCTTTGCATTCAATTCCGTTGACGGTTATTCTTTGTTTAAGTCTTGCCGGACTGACAAAAGGATTCATCGGCGTATTTCTTCCTCTTTTAATCTTTGCCGTTTACCTTTTTTTATTGAAATATCGAATTAAAAAAATCGTGACCAAAATAATTCCCGTGTTGATTTTTTCGTCGTTACTTCCTTTGGCGTGGAATATCATCGCGTTTCTTCAAACAGGGGAAAATAAATTGACTTTCGATATCGCGAATCATTTACGCCCGCTTTACTCCCATTCTTTGATTATCGGATTTATGCCTTGGACGTTATTGATGTTTATGTCGCTTTTCGGATTAAAATACCGGTATTTGGGGAAAAGAACTTTTTGGCAAAGAATTTCAGGAATGGATCGAATTAAGTTATTCTCTTTGATTACAATAATCGTTCTTATTCTGTTTATCCTTCCTAAAAATCCCTTTAATCTCAATTTAATTATCATATATCCGTTTATTGCCGTTTTTATGGCGGAATATGTTTTATATTTAACCGAATACAGAATAAAGACAAGTCGATTATTCGCTTTCATAATCGGTTTAGCCGGAATCGGTTTGGTTCTTTTTTGGATTGCTTCTTTATTCGGATTAAATTCGGTCTATATACCTGAAATTCAACCCATCAGAATCTATCATTTTGTTTCGATTGCTTTATTGGTATTCGGAATCACCTTGTTGATGCGGCATTTATGGAAAAAGAATCATCTTAAAGTTTTGTATTTCGCAATCGGGGTATACTTGGCCATGCAATTAGTTGTCGACGGAATTTTTCTTTACTCGTTTTGAGAAAGAATGATTCGATTTATATATCCGTTCAATTATATCAACCACTTTATAACCCTCAAAAGCGTGGGTTGTAATCATTTCTTCTTTTTGAGTTTTAAGGACATTCACCACGTTTTCAATTACATAATGATGATTTTGCGCAGAGCCCTTATAGGCTCCATAATCGTTTCCCGGATTGGTTGGCGGTAATTCGGGCATATCGTAGTTTTTTATGTGGCAATATTCTATTTCATTCATGTATTGTCCGCCAATCTTAACCGTTCCGTTTTCCGCAATAATCGTAATCGAACTTTTGAAGTTTTTATCGTAAATCGCCGTAGAATAATTGAATTGTCCGCTGCCTCCGTTTACAAACTCAAAAGAGATTAATCCCGAATCCTCAAACACCGTTAAATCGTGATGATTAAAATCAGCCAAACGAGTTTGAATATTCCGAATATCGCCGAAAAGCCAATACATCAAATCAACAAAATGAGAAAACTGAGTAAATAAAGTTCCTCCGTCCAAATCGGCGGTTCCGTGCCAGCCTCCGGATTGATAATAACGTTCGTCACGATTCCAGAAGCAATTAATTTGTACTAAGAACAATTTTCCCAATATTTTCGAATCAACCAGCTTTTTTATCCAGATACTCGGAGGAGAATAACGATTTTGCATCACGCAAAAAACATTTTTATTTGTTTCTTCGGCTGTGGACAGGATTTTTTTTGCATCTGTCGTATTCAAAGTCATGGGTTTTTCAATCACGACATGATGCCCGGTTTCCAAAGCCTCGATTGCCATCGAAGCATGTAATCCGTTGGGAGTACAGATATTTAATACATCAAAATCGTAATTTCGCAGCAACCAATTCAAATCCCGAACGAAAGGAATCTTTGAACCGGGAATATGCAAGGTGTTTTCAGGCAAAATATCGCAGACGGCAACCAATTCCGATTCCGCATTTTGTCGAATCATTTCAATATGACGCTTACCGATATGTCCGCAACCTACTACCGCAAAACGGATTTTATCGGTTTCCATACATTTGTTGATAATATTTCTGATAATCGCCCGATGTTACTTCTTCCACCCAATCTTGATTCTCCAGATACCAACGAATGGTTTTCACGATTCCCTCTTCAAATTTTGTTTCCGGATACCATCCCAGCTCTTCGGTTATTTTTGTCGGATCAATCGCATAACGTTGGTCGTGTCCCAATCTATCGGTGACATAAGTAATCAGGCTCTCATTAATCCAAGATATATCTTCACCTTCTTTTTTCAAAGCTTTCCGGTATTCGGGATTTTCTTCCAATAGATTTTTGATGGTCGAAAGGGTTAATCTCACTATTTCAATATTTTTTTTCTCGTTATGCCCTCCGATATTATATACTTCTCCGTCTCTTCCTCCGCAAACCACCATATCGATTCCCTTGCAATGGTCTTCCACATACAGCCAGTCGCGAACATTGCTTCCATCGCCGTAAACGGGTAATTGTTTTCCTTCCAAAATATTTTTGATAATCAGTGGAATCAGTTTTTCGGGAAAATGATAAGGTCCGTAGTTATTGGAACAACGAGTTATGTTGATTGGCATTTTGTAGGTATCGCCATAAGCTTTCACAATCAGGTCGGCTCCGGTTTTGGATGCGCTGTAAGGACTACGCGGATCCAAAGGTGTTTCTTCCGTAAAAAATCCGGTTTCTCCCAAACTTCCGTAAACTTCATCAGTTGAAACTTGTAAATATTTCACTCCTTTTTTATAGGCGGGATAACCTTTTTCATCTTTGCCGGTTATCCAATGTTTTTTGGCAATATCCAATAAATTTTGAGTTCCCAGAATATTGGTTTCCAAAAATATCTGCGGATTTTCGATACTTCGGTCGACGTGACTTTCGGCTGCAAAATTAATCACATAATTCACCGGATACTTTTCAAAAATTTCATTCACCACAGCGGCATCTTTAATGTTTCCTTTCACGAAAATTATTCGGGAATCTTCCAAATCTTTTTTGATTGTTCCCAAATTTCCTGCGTAAGTTAAATCATCCAATACGACGATTCGAATATCATTGTATTTTTTCAATAGATACTTCACGAAATTGGCTCCTATAAATCCGGCTCCTCCGGTCACTAAATAAGTCATCCGAGTAAAATTTATTTATTCATATTCAATAACGATAAAAGGTATTGTCCATAAGCCGTTTTATCCATTTTTTCTCCTAATTTTTTTAATTGAGCATCATCAATCCAATCTTTTCTCCATGCAATTTCCTCGATGCAGGAAACATAAAAACCTTGACGTTTTTGAATGGTTTCGACAAAATTGGCTGCTTCCAGAAGGCTGTCGCAGCTTCCTGTATCCAACCATGCAAAACCTCTTCCGAAAAGAGTCACATGCAATTTCCCTTCATCCAGATAGGTTTTATTCAAATCCGTGATTTCATACTCTCCTCGTGCCGATGGTTTCAGTGCTTTGGCGCGAGCCACAACCGAAGAATCATAAAAATATAAGCCCGGAACGGCATAATTCGATTTCGGTATTTCGGGTTTTTCTTCGATGGATATCACTTTTCCATCTTCATCAAATTCCACAACGCCATAGGCTCTCGGATCTTTCACGCAATAACCGAAAACGCAGGCACCTTCTTCATAAGATCGAGCTTTTCGCAACATACTGCTGAAACCTTGCCCGAAGAAAATATTATCGCCCAATATCAAACAAACCGAATCGGTTCCGATAAAGTCTTCTCCCAATACAAAAGCTTGAGCCAATCCGTTCGGTTTTTCCTGAACGATGTAGTCGAATTTCATGCCCAATTCTTCTCCGGTACCTAACAGTTCTCGGAATCCGGGCAAATCTCTGGGAGTGGAAATAATTAATATTTCTTTAATATCCGCCAACATCAGAGTCGATAAAGGATAATAAATCATCGGCTTATCGTAAACCGGCATAATTTGTTTGGAGATGGATTTGGATAAAGGAGCCAATCGTGTTGCGCTTCCTCCGGCTAAAATAATTCCTTTCATAAATCAAATATCTTTAAATGCTTTTCCGTTTTTATCTTTTTCCGATAAAATGGCTTCATCCGGACTAATAGGCCAAGGAATATTTATTTCCGAATCAAAACAGTCGATTGTTCTTTCCATTGTCGGAAAATAAACATTATCCACTTTATACAAAAACAGAGCATAATCACTCAATACAAGAAAACCGTGAGCAAAACCTCGCGGGATAAATAACTGTCTTTTATTCTCTTCCGATAATTCAACCAATTCATAATGTCCGTAAGTAGGAGAATTTTTTCTGATGTCGACCGCAACGTCCCATACTCTCCCTTTGATAACACGGACTAATTTTGCCTGAGCAGCATCACCTTCTTGATAATGCAATCCTCTCAACACGTTTTTCGTTGAGACAGATTCATTCTCTTGAATGAAATCAACACTTCCGATGTGATTTTCCAATTCAGCCTTTTTGAAAGCTTCCATAAAATAACCTCTCGAATCATTCCATACTTTAGGCTCTATAATATATAAACCGGATAATTTTGTTTCGGCAAACGTCATATTTTTTATAATTATTGAACAAAAGTAGTAATAAATTATCAGAATAGAAAAGTTGAACAGACTGTAACTTCAATCAATACGACGATATATTCCTGAAAAAGCATTTTAGCAATTATGATGATGTTTGTATCAAGAATATTCGGCACAAAAATCAATTGAAGACAAAAAATCTTTTAACCTTAATGCGCCGATTTTCTTCTTATTCAAAAGATTTACTATTTGCTATTTTTCAATCTATTCGTTGTGATGAATAGTCGGTTTTTTTGTTAAATAAATCTAAACGAAATAGTTTAAAGAGCAAAAAAGTTTGTCAACAACAAACGGCACTGTACATTTGTGGTGTCATAAACAACGCGGGTGACGTCCGCATAAGTTCTTTAATTTTTATGGAACATTTTTTCGAGGCTATCAAAAGGATAGCAGAAAGGAATCCGTTAGGGTTCACGGTTGACCTCACAACCCTTAAAAAGGTCACAGGCGGAATTTCAGTAGCCTATCTCGAAACTCAGGATAGTTTCGGTGATGAAGGCCTGAAAAGAGTTCTTGAACATGCTTTGATGCACGAAAAGAAAGTCGGTGGTTGGTTTGATGAAGAATCCGGAAGTTTTTATTTCGATTCGATTCGCATCTTCACCAACCTTGATGAAGCGAAAAAGTTTGGACACAAAAACAAACAAATCGCGATTTTCGACATCACAAATTTGAGACTCATAAAACTGTGAGAATGAGGGGCGGGATTCCGCCACGCCCCTCTTTTTTATTTTTTTTAATTTACGATTATGAAACAGATTGATTTATTACCATTGAGCGCAGAAAAAAAGAAAAGGTTAAAAACTTTTGCCGCTCTTTACAAAAGAAATGCTCATGTCATGATAGAAGTCGTTTCTTTTGATAATGGACGACTGATTGTTCGTGCAGAACAAAAAAACCTCGTTAACGGTAAAAAACTGAACAAAAAAGATTTATCCGAACGAGTTCGGGAAATGTTTCGCGGAGAGATTCCGGATGACTGGAAACTGACTGTTTCGGCAGTTGATTTCGACCGCAAAGATATCGATGCCATTAATGCAAACTGGATCAGTGACAGAATGATGAAACTGGGTTTGAAAAATAAAACCGTTTCGAGCCATACCGGCATCGACAAATGTACCCTGTCTTCTATCATCAACGGAGATAAAGATTTAACAAAGTGGCATAAAGTGGCATTTTACTACTTCTTTAAATACTATGAAGCAGCCCGATTTTAATGAATGAAACATTATCTTCTGTTGTGGTTGTGGCAGCCATAACAGAAGAAGGCAGCATGAACAGAAAAATTAACCTGAGTCGTATAGATCAGTTGAATCTGCCGCCGATTAAAAAACTATTTTTTATTTGGTAAAGTGAAGGAAAAACATTTACTTTGCACTCCGAATGAATTAAGGTACCTTGGCCGAGTGGTTAGGCACCGGTCTGCAAAACCGTAGACTCCGGTTCGAATCCGGAAGGTACCTCAATAAAAACTCCGAGAAGTTCGCGCTTCCGGAGTTTTTTAGTTTAATATCCAAGTACACGACAAAGAGATGCAGTTGCCCGCACCTCTTAGTTCTTAACTCTTAGTTCTTAGTTTACCCGCTTAGTCTTTCTTGCACCGCACGCTATGCAGGCCCGACTTGTAGCCGAGTCTGTACCGGTACACCCCCTCATTGGAGGAGGTCAAGTCCCGGTACCACGCTTGTGCAGTGGTGCCGGAACTACTCGCCCAGAAGTACGTGCTCCCCCAGCTGGATCTGTTACTATTGAGCACGCGTCCCACGAGCAGCGCGGCAAACCCGCCTTCATCGGCAGGCTTGCTTGTACCGTTGGTTTTCATCTTCTTCCCGTGAGTGCCTCGATAACCATTGTCGACAGTTCGCCACTCGTCATCCCAATCAGCTGCTCCCGCCGTCGAATAAAGAACCCCCGCATCATTGGCAATCACCTCCTCTAAATCACTCCCCTCCATATCGCTCGGAAGATGCCAATCATCCGGGCAAATGCCCTGTATCCTTGGATGTTTATCGGTGATATAGTCCTTGTCGCCTTCGTTGTCCGAAGTGTTCCTGCCGTTCGTCGCCCCCGGCCAATTATACAATACGCCCCACGACTTGTCCCAACCGGTTTCAGCTGTCCCTGTATTGTATGACCCGGTAGCTCCCGGATACGCATAATACTTATCCTCAATATCGGTAGAATTCGACGTCCCGTTGTGTTCATAACCCTCTTCCGCTTTCGGTACGTAACGCAGGTTCTCCAACATCCATATACCCGCAGGACCGAAATTACCTGTATAGTAGGTTTCTCCGTCTCTGGGGTCTTTCAGCTCACCCACTTCTCCCGGAACGAAGGGGTCGAAGTTACCGTCAATCTTAAATCTTGTCCACTGCGCGCCGGTCCATACGTAAAGGCCGCGGCCGGTCTTTATGTTCGTATTGTAAACCATCGCCCCTATAAGCTCGGTATTATTGTCCTGCTCATTTGTAATGCCTACGAAAACACCGCCGGGTATCTTTTCCAAATCGGTCAGCGATACATTGGACAACAGCAATACGCCTTTCGCCGTACTGTTCAAATCCAATAACGCGCCATCCTTCGGGTCC
>JAIRRK010000085.1 GCA_031256015.1 Dysgonamonadaceae bacterium | reverse complement strand
AGTGAATGGTACCGGCTCGTACGACATGGGCTTCGACAGTAGCGGCGTGAACGCGGGCAACAACCACAACCGTGCATACGGCATGAGTGTTAGGTGCGTGGCAGCAGAGTGAGTTAAGAACTAAGAGTTAAGAGTTAAGAGGTGCGGGCAATGCATCTCTTTTTTTGTCTCTGCTGCAAATGCGAAGAGGAAACCTGCAAGGAGAGTTGCAGTCATCATGCAAGGAGAGTTGCAGTCATCATGCAAGGAGAGTGGCTGCTTCTTTTTTTGTCGTGTACTTAGATAAATCTTATAAATATGCTATCTTTGCGGGAATCAAGATTACATACTGTTCCTGTAATGATAATTAATACATTCATGTTTGTATTTATGAAGAAGTATATGAAGACGAGCTTTTGGGTATTGATTTTGTTTGGGATGGGATTATTTTCTCCGTTGCAAGCTCAAGTGAATACCAATCGGGTTCTTACGATTGGTAAAAATGCGTTGTATTTTGAAGATTATGTTCTTTCCATTCAATATTTTAATCAAGTGATTAAATCGAAACCTTATTTGGCTGAGCCTTATCTTTATAGAGCCATAGCTAAATTTAATCTGGATGATTATCAGGGAGCTGAAAGCGATTTCACTCTTTGTTTGGAACGAAATCCGTTTCTGGTTTATGCATATCAATACCGAGGGGCCGCCCGACAAAATTTGAATAACTACGAAGGTGCTGTCGAAGATTACGTAAAAGGGTTGGAATTTCGTCCGGGCGATAAACAGATGCTTTTGAATAAATCGATAGCTTACGCTCAATTGAAAAACTATGATTCGGCTTTGAATACCTTGGATTCGTTACTTGTTCTCCATCCGAAGTTTATGCATGCTTATCTCACTCGAGGTTCGGTTTGGCTCGAAAAAGGAGATACAGTGAAGGCTTTGACCGATTATGATCAGACTTTGGAGTTGGATAGTTATTACGCGCCGGCTTATTCCCGACGAGGAATGCTTTATTTTCAAACGGAAAGATACAAGGAAGCTTTGGCTGATTTGGATCAGGCTATTTATTTAGATTCTAATCTTATGGGTTATTACATCAACCGAGGATTAATTCGTTATTACTTAAATGATTTGAGAGGTTCTATGGCTGATTACGACAAAGCCGTCAGCCGGGATTCCGACAATCTTATCGCCCGTTACAACCGAGGTTTGCTTCGCGCCCAAGTCCGTGATATATACGGAGCTTTGGAGGACTTCGGAAAAGTAATAGAATTGGAACCGGACAATTATTTGGCCCTGTATAATCGCGCTGTCTTAAATGAAGAAGCGAATAACTACGAAGAGTCAATCAGTGATTTGGATATTATCATCGGAGAATATCCGAATTTTGTTCCGGCTTATTACTTCCGTGCAGAGATGAAAAGAAAATCGAATGATACAAAAGGAGCGGATAAGGATTATTGGTATGCGTACAATTTAGAGCAGGATTTAAGAAAGCAGCAGGAACAGGGAAAAATTATTACGGGGAAAAAAGTATTGGATGCCGATGAAACGGTTTCTTCAGATGAAGATGATAAAACAAGAGAAAAATCAGATAAAAATATAGCGAAAGTCAATCGTTTGGTTGTGTACGATAAAGAAGAAGAAACACAATCGAAATACGATAACGAGATTCGCGGACGGGTTCAGGACAAGCAAATTAAAGTCGATTTGGAGCCTCAATTCATCATAACTTATTATGAACAACTGAAAGAACCGGATAACTCGATTTATTATTCCGACAGAACAATATCGGATTACAATAACCGTAAAAAATTGAGTTTGCAATTGAAGGTGGTGAATCACGAAGTTCCGCTGACAGACGACCAAGCGGATTATCACTTCCAATCCATCGATAATTATTCGCTGATTCTGGATAGAAATTCCAATGATATGGATGCTTATTTTGGTCGTTCTCTCGATTTTATGGTGTTGCAGGATTTGTCGGAAGCAATTAATGATTTGGATAAAATTATTTCTCTGAATCCGGAGTTTATTCCGGCTTATTTTAACAGAGCGGCGATTCGTTACAAACAAATGGAGTTGGATACATATAAAAATATCGAGTCCGATTTGGAAGTTCTTTCTTTACAGATAAAAAACAATGAAGCACCGCCGAGAACCGGAATATTTTCATCCTCTCCGATTATCGATGAGGCTCAAAGAACAAAAGAAGCCAAAAGAAATTATGATTTAAATTTGATAATGAGTGATTATGAACAAGTAATCAAAATTAATCCGAACTTTGTTTTTGCGTATTTCAATAAAGGGAATATTCATTGCTTGCAGAAAAATTACGATTTGGCACTGAAAAATTATGATGAGGCCATCAAACGGAATGGCGATTTTGCGGAAGCATATTATAACAGAGGTTTAACCCGATTGTATTTGGGTGATACGAGCAGAGGTATCGAAGATTTGAGTAAGGCAGGAGAATTGGGTTTTATCAATGCTTACAGCGTAATTAAACAGATGGCTCCGGATTAATTCCCCGATGATTTTTTGTAAAATCGTTTTATCTTCATACTTTTGTCCGAATATAAATAAAAAATAAATGATGAAAAGATTATTTTTCAACTTATTGATTTTCTTTTGTTGTGTCGTCGGAGCAGAGGCGAAATCAATAACAGAAACCGAAGCATCTCAAATTGCAAGAGCGTTTGTAAAAGAGCAATTTACCTTGTTGAGAAATGCGGATAATCAAGATGCTTTCTACTTGGATATGATTTATGCTCCGTCAATGCCCTCATTGCGTTCAACAGGAGGAGAACAGGAAAAGAAAGTATATTATTATGTCTTCAACTTGAATGAAAACGGAGGTTTTATCATTGTCGCCGGAGACGACAGAGCAAAAAAAATATTGGGATATGCCGATACCGGTTCTTTTGAGGCAAACCGGATTTCCGAAAATCTGAAATACTGGTTATCCTGCTACGAGGAAGAGCTGGAGTTATTATCTGCTTATCCGGAAGAAAATGCAATTGCCACTTCAGAAAAAGAACCTGTCCTGAAAAACAGTAACCTTGATTTTGCGCCATCAGTAACTCCTTTTGTTACTGCTTTGTGGAATCAAAACGCGCCCTATAATTTGGATCATCCGTTTATTTCAGGAACAACCACGAGAGCTACTGTCGGTTGCACCGCCATTGCTTCTGCTCAGATAATGCACTATTATCAGTGGCCGAAAAAAGGGAAAGGTTCCGTGACGCACGATAATACTACAATTGATTTATCGAAAGCAACTTATAATTGGAACAATATCGATCGTATATATTACCCCGATATGTCGAGTGATGATGTGAAAGTGAAAGCTGTCGCTTCGTTTTTGTATGATGTCAGTTTTGCTGCAAAATCATCTTATGGTCCCTCAACAGGAGCAACCACTCGCAATATGGCTTTGGCTTTACTGAACAATTTTGACTATGACAGCGGACTGCAGGTTTATAAAAGAGATTACTATACCGAACAGGAATGGAAAGATTTGATAAAAACAGAATTAAATGCCGCACGTCCCATGCATTATGCGGGTTACAGTAGCGATTATACCGGTGGTCATGCCTTTGTTTGTGACGGATACGATACAAACGGATTGTTTCATTTTAATTGGGGATGGGGCGGTCAATCCAATGGATATTTTGAGTTATCGGCTCTGAATCCGGGAGCTTTAGGTGCCGGTGCCGGAACCGGAGTATATAACAGAGGTCAAGAGATTATTGCCGGCATCCAACCTCCTGTCGATAATTCAAAAACTTCATACAATTTCTATTGCGAGAATTTGACGCTGTTAAGTAATTATACAATAAATAGAAACGATGAAATTACTATCAGAATAAATAAAATATTTAATGAAGGAATAAACACAATGGAATCGGGAGAGGTTCGTTTGTGTTTATCGGATGAAAATGGCACTGAAACAATATTCGGAGGCAAAGGTATTACAGGTATAGCCCCCGGTAAAGGATGGAATTCCCTTGAGCGGTCGGGAATAATTCCTTCGACAGTGGAAGAAGGCACTTATAAGTTATACATAGTATATAAATCGAACGCTCAAACGGATTGGACTCGCTTGCGGGGCAGAATCGGTACGAATGATCATTTCAAAGTAAGAGTAACTGCCAATGAAGTCATCTTCTCCGATAGCGATGAATTACCTGTGCTTCAAGTTGTCGCTGATAACTCTGTTCAAACTGTTTACAAAGATAAAGATAGCGCGGTCAAAGTTATTTTGAAAAATACAGGAAAAGGCGATTTCAATTCTTTCATCGCTTTGGCGCACGATCAGGCAAAAACAAATGTTTTTGCAGATTTGATTCCTGTTGTCGTTGCGGCCGGAGAAACGAAAGAATATTGGATTACGGGAAAAACATCTCAACCGGAAGGAAATATTCCATTATTTGTTTTTTACAATGAGAAAAACGATTATACGGAACAGACAAAATTAATTACTCCCATTGTTCCTGTTAATGTCAAAATTTTGTCTTTGGCAAGCGACGATATAAAAATCGATCTTGTTTCTAAAATTTCGTTTCCGGATAATAATAATGTAACTCCCGCTACATTTAATTTGGAAGTTAAGATTAAAAATAATGGATCGTATTATGAAGGGCACATTTACGCAAGAGCAAAAGGAAAATCGTCGGAAATTACTTCCCTGATTGATTCAAAGGTCGTCCGATTGAATCCGAACGAAACAACGACCATTTATTTCACATCACCTCCGAGTATTCCGTATGAAGAAGCAGAGGTTGCCGTTTATTTTTATAATCCGGCGAAGAATCAAACAGAATGTTTTCCGGGAAGTAACGGAAGTATAGAGATTGATTACAAACCGGATAAATTGACAAGCATAGACGATTTTGAGGTAAGTAAAGGTCTTAAATTGTTTCCCAATCCGGTGGAAGATGTTTTAAATATTTCTTCGGAAGAGAAAATTCAATCGATTCTTATTACGGATTTATTCGGAAAAAAATGCTTGGAAAATTCGTATGATTCCTCAAATAATGCTTCGATTTTAGTTAAAAGTTTGAATCCGGGAATTTATATCATTCAAATAAGAACGGAAAAAGAATGGAGAAAAATGAAATTTCTCAAAAAATAAAGATTTTATGAGATGAGCAAATGTATTAATTTCTTTTTCTTGTTCGCTTTATTATTGAACATGTCGGCTTGTAAAGGAAGTAAAAACACGACTCCGGCAGATGCTCCGTCCGTGCCCGATTCAATGATTGACGATCGAGAAGTAAAAAACGAAAGAGTCCCTTTAGCCGTTATTTACAAAACAAAGACCGATTTATACGATTATGTTCCGGTTTTGATGAATCATGATAAGACTCAAATTGTGTCTTATCCGTCTCCATCGGATATTGATCCGAATGGAAAACCGATAAAGCTGAAAAATGGTTATTTATTGGATAATAGAGGAATTAACGAGAATGTTGTTTTTCTTGATTATACTTATGAAGAATATGCTCAATTGAGAGAAACGCCCTCTTTATCCGACTTGATTTCACGCATTAAAGAAAAATATCCGCTGGAAGAAATATATAACTGCGGAGAAAGAAGTCGATATAAGGATGAAATAAAAGAATTGAATGAGATGATTGATGCAAACTTTCCGAATTGCGACAAAATACATTTAAATTAACTTTTGTTTTCTAATAAAAAGAATCGTAATTTTGTGCCCTAATTTTGTTAGTATAATTTTTAGTTATGATAAAAATAACATTTCCGGATAGTTCTGTTCGTGAATATGCGAAAGGAACTACCGCCATACAGATAGCGGAAAGCATCAGTTCGAGATTGGCCCAAGACGTATTAGCCGCAGGCGTGAATGGTGAAACGTGGGATTTATCTCGTCCGATTAATTCCGATGCTTCCATTAAATTATATAAATGGGATGACGAGGAAGGAAAACATGCTTTTTGGCATACTTCCGCCCATTTGATGGCCGAAGCCTTACAGGAACTTTATCCGGGTATAAAATTCGGTATCGGTCCGGCAATTGAAAACGGATTTTATTATGATGTCGACCCGGGAGAAGGCATTGTTATTAAAGACAGCGATCTTCCGGCTATCGAGAAAAAAATGCAGGAATTGGCCGCAAAAAAAGAAACTCTTTGCCGAGCAGATATTACCAAATCCAACGCATTGAAATATTTCGGCGATCGTAACGAAAATTACAAAACCGAATTGATTGATGAATTGGCAGACGGTACGATTACTACCTACACACAAGGAAATTTCACCGATCTTTGTCGCGGTCCGCATTTGCCGAATACCTCTTATATCAAGGCCGTTAAATTGATGTCTGTAGCCGGAGCCTATTGGCGAGGAGATGAAAAACGGAAACAATTGACTCGTATTTACGGAATCACTTTCCCCAAAAAGAAAATGCTCGATGACTATTTGGTTTTGCTGGAAGAAGCCAAAAAACGCGATCATCGCAAAATCGGGAAAGAAATGGAATTGTTTGCTTTTTCACAAAATGTAGGGCAGGGGCTTCCTCTCTGGTTGCCCAAAGGAACTCAATTGCGTTTGAAATTGGAAGATTTTTTGAAAAATATCCAAAAACAATACGGTTATCAACAAGTAATCACGCCGCATATCGGGAATAAAATGCTTTATGTGACTTCCGGACATTATGCCAAATACGGGAAAGATTCTTTTCAGCCGATACATACACCGGAAGAAGGAGAGGAATTTTTATTAAAACCGATGAATTGTCCTCATCACTGCGAGATTTATAAAGCATTTCCGCGTTCTTATAAAGAATTACCGTTGCGCTTGGCTGAGTTCGGAACGGTTTATCGTTATGAACAAAGCGGAGAATTACACGGATTGACTCGTGTAAGAGGTTTTACTCAAGATGATGCCCATATATTCTGTGCTCCCGGTCAAGTAAAAGAAGAATTTATCAAAGTAATGGATATTATTCATATCATATTCAGAGCTTTGAATTTTACCGATTATGAAGCGCAAATATCTTTAAGAGACCCCGATAACAAAGATAAATACATCGGTTCGGATGAAAATTGGGAAAGTGCGGAAAACGCAATCATGGAAGTTTGTCGGGAAAAAGGAATCAAAGCGAAAGTGGAATTGGGAGAAGCCGCTTTCTACGGGCCTAAACTGGATTTTA
>JAIRRK010000063.1 GCA_031256015.1 Dysgonamonadaceae bacterium | reverse complement strand
CCTCAGGCTTTACTGTCTGAAATTTACGAAAGCTTTGTTCCCGCAGCATACGAAAAAAAAATAGATTTCAAGTCATCGATTGATATTGCCCGGAATATTCATTGCATCAGTGATACTTTTCGTATTCGACAAATTGTCGATAATTTATTGTCGAATGCATTTAAATTTACTCCTCGAAACGGAAAAATTGTTCTAGCTGCCTCTATTTCAAATAACAAACAACAACCGGAATTAATCATTTCGATTAAAGATTCAGGAATCGGCATCAAAGAGCAAGATAAAGAACATATTTTCGAAAGTTTTAAACGGCTTAATCATAAAGAATTAATAGCAGAAGGATCGGGTTTGGGACTTGCTATCACTCAAAAATTAGTGGAATTACTTGGCGGAAAAATTTCCGTTGAGTCCAAATTAGGGAAAGGTTCTTTGTTTAAAGTAAACATCCCGGTCTCAGACGTAACGAAAAAAGAAGATGTTCCGCCGGAAAAAAAATCATTGATACCGAAAGAAAATATGACTGTCCTTTTTGTAGATGACGATTCCATCCAATTGAATCTGTTTTCCGAATTTATGAAGAAGGAAAAAATCAAGGCTTTCACTTGTTCGTCTTACGATGAAGCCTTAGCTGTTTTGCAAAAAGAATCATTCGATATTATTTTCAGCGATATTCAAATGGGTGACAGGGATGGTTTTGAACTGGTCGACTATATTCGTCATTCGGACACGATTAAAGGAAAGAAAGAGATTCCTATCATTGCTTTAACCGGACAAATGGAATTTTCAATCACTCGTTATTTACATGCAGGATTTTCCGATTTTTTATTAAAACCTTTTACTTACAATCAATTAATCAAGTTGATAAATAAGTATATACCGACTTCTACCTGTAAAGAAGAGAAAGAAAAACCTCAGAAAAAAGCAAGCTTCAACGCCCTTTTAGAATTTGCCGGAGGAGACAAACATGCGGAAAAGAAAATTATCGATTCTTTTATTCACGAAACCAGCAAAAATTATCAGGCATTGAAGGCAGCCTTAGAAGACAAAAATACCAATGAGATTAAAAAAATTGCTCATAAAATGACTCCTACAATGCGAATGATTTCCGAAAATACAATCGCCGATTTATTGCAAAGTTATGAACAAGGAATAGAAAATAAAGAGGATGAATCTCTTTTGTTAAAGCTGATTGCCGAAAAAATACGGGAAGCTGAGCAATTTTTCGAAAGAAATAATTAACTCGCACATCTATATCCGGAATATAATTTATATATTTGTATTCTTCATTTTCAAAATCCAAAATTAAATATTGATATTTTATGAAAGTACTAATTGCAACAGAAAAACCATTTGCTGCAGAAGCAGTAACGGGAATCAAAAACGTGTTTGAAAAATCAGGAATGGAAGTCCTTTTATTGGAAAAATACACAAGTAAAAACGAATTACTGGATGCCGTCAAAGAGGTTCAAGCCATCATCATTCGGAGTGATATTATTGATGCCGAAGTATTCTCGGCCGCCAAAGAGTTAAGAATCGTTGTACGTGCCGGAGCCGGATACGACAATGTCGATTTGGAAGCCGCAACAAAACACAACGTAGTAGTCATGAACACTCCGGGGCAAAATTCGAATGCCGTAGCCGAGTTAGCCTTGGGTTTAATGGTTTACGCCGCCCGTAATATGTACGACGGAACTTCCGGAACCGAATTAAAAGGGAAAAAATTGGGTATTCATGCTTATGGTAACGTAGGGAGAAACGTCGCACGAATAGCAAAAGGGTTCGGCATGGATATTTATGCTTACGATGCGTTTACCCCTGTGGAAGCAATCGAAAAAGACGGAGTCAAAGCACTGAACTCTGCCGAAGAATTATATGAAACTTGTCAATACATCTCATTGCATATTCCGGCTACGGAAGAAACCAAAAAATCAATCAACTTCAATCTATTGAACAAAATGCCGCGAAAAGCAGTCCTGATTAACACGGCTCGCAAAGAGGTTATTCATGAAGAAGAATTGGTTAAACTAATGGAAGAACGACAAGATTTCAAATATCTGACCGATATTATGCCTAAAAACGATGCGGAAATGAAGGAGAAATTTGCTAAACGATATTTTTCCACTCCTAAAAAAATGGGGGCTCAAACTGCTGAAGCCAATAATAATGCCGGTATTGCTGCGGCCAATCAGATTGTTGATTTTTTAATCAATGGAAACACTAAATTCAAAGTAAATTAATCATAAAATTATGCGTAAAATAACATTATTGTTGTTGAGTTGCTTTTCGGCAATCAGTCTGTTTGCTAATCAACAACTATTGAAAGGGTTCCATTACGGGAAAGAATCTGCCCCCAAAGGAACAGAATGGGAATCTCCTGAAGATTTGGCTCTGAATAAAGAACAGCCTCGTGCTTACTTCTTCTCCTTTCAGGATGTGGAAAGTGCCCGAAAAGTATTGCCCGAAAACAGCAACTATTGGAAATCTTTGAATGGCAATTGGAAGTTTAATTGGGTAAAGCATCCCGATGAGCGGCCGGTGGATTTCTATAAAACCGATTATGATGTGTCATCTTGGGATGAAATACCGGTTCCTTCCAATTGGAACGTATATGGAATCCAAAAAGACGGAAGTTTGAAATATGGCGTGCCTATTTACGTGAATCAACCGGTTATTTTCCGGCACAAAGTAGCTGTCGATGATTGGAAAGGCGGCGTAATGCGTACTCCTCCAACTGATTGGACAACTTACGAATACCGCAACGAGGTAGGTTCTTATCGTCGTAATTTCGAAATCCCTCGAGGTTGGGACGGGCGTGAAGTTTTTATCAGCTTCGACGGAGTAGATTCCTTTTTCTACTTATGGGTCAACGGACAATACGTCGGGTTTTCCAAAAACTCACGAAACGCGGCTTCGTTCAATATTACTTCTTATCTGAAAGAAGGAACCAATACGGTTGCCGCCGAAGTTTACCGAAATTCCGACGGCTCTTTTTTGGAGGCGCAGGATATGTTCCGGTTACCGGGTATCTTCCGAACAGTAGCATTGTACTCTACCCCGAAAGTTCAAATACGCGATTGGGTGATTATCCCCGACTTGGATGCTGCTTACACTCATGGCTCGCTGAAAATCAATGCAGATGTTCGTAACTTCAACAAGAAAACGGTGAAGGATTACAAAATTGTCTACAGCTTGTATAAGAACAAACTGTATTCCGATGAAAACGAATTGGTTGCCAATGCTACGGTTACGGCAAGCGTCGACAAAGTGGATTCCAATAGTCAGACAGAAGCACAAGAAGTAGTTCTTTCTCTGAACAATCCCGATAAATGGTCGTCGGAGTTTCCTTATTGCTATACTTTGATAGCGGAATTACAAGACAATAAGAACAAAACCATCGAAACCGTTTCGAGTATTGTCGGATTCCGGAAAATAGAAATTAAAGACACTCCCGCATCGGAAGATGAGTTCGGTCGGGCCGGCCGTTACTATTACTTGAATGGCAAGCCCATCAAAATGAAAGGAGTCAATCGTCACGAAACGAATCCGAATGTCGGTCACGCAATTACCCGTGAAATGATGGAAAAAGAAATCCGCTTGATGCAACAGGCCAATATCAATCATGTCCGTAATTCACATTATCCGACTAATCCTTATTTCTACTTCCTTTGCAATAAATACGGTATTTATCTGGAAGATGAAGCCAATATCGAATCGCATCAATACAGATACGGTGAAGCTTCTCTTTCTCATCCCAAAGAATGGGAGAAGGCTCACGTGGCTCGTGTGACAGAAATGACTCGTGCTACCATCAATAACCCTTCGGTTATAATTTGGTCGTTGGGAAACGAAGCAGGTCCCGGCGATAACTTTGTGACTGCGTACAACGAATTAAAGAAAATAGATACTTCCCGCCCGGTTCAATACGAACGAAACAACAGTATTGTGGATATAGGTTCGAATCAATATCCCTCCATCGGTTGGATGAAGCAGGCTGTAACCGGAAATAACAAGAAGATCAAATATCCGTTTCACATATCGGAATACGCTCACTCGATGGGGAATGCTTGCGGTAACTTAATCGACTATTGGAACGCCATCGAATCATCCAACTTTATTATGGGTGGAGCCATCTGGGATTGGGTCGATCAGGCAATTTACAATTACGATAAAGCATCCGGAACAAAATACTTGGCTTATGGAGGTGATTTCGGAGATACTCCGAATGACGGACAATTCGTGATGAACGGTATTACTTTCGCAGATTTATCTCCCAAACCTCAATATTATGAAGTAAAGAAAGTTTATCAGAATATCGGCGTGAGTGCAATCGATATTCCCGGCGGCCTCTTTGAAGTTTTCAACAAATACTATTTCAAAGATTTGTCGGACTACGATGTGGTGTGGTCTCTTTGGGAAGACGGAAAAGAAGTAAAGAACGGTACGATTCAGATGCAAAGTGTTCCCGCTCGCAAGCGTGTCCGGATTGAAGTTCCTTATCCGGCCAATCAATTAAAATCGGAAAATGAATATTTTGTGAAAGTTCAATTCCTGTTGAAAGAAGACAAACCCTGGGCAAAAGCCGGATACGTACAAGCTGAAGAGCAAATCCGGGTAAAAGAAGCCGTAAAGCCATTGATTTCCGAAGTGATTAAATCCGGGAAAATTAATTTGTCGAAAGCGACCGATTATTCCGTTGTATCCGGCGATAATTTTCAGGCTGCTTTCGACATGTCCACCGGAACCATTTATAATTTGAAGTACGGAAACGAAACCATCATCGCCGACGGAAACGGGCCTAAATTAGATGCTTTGCGCGCCTTTGTAAATAACGACAACTGGTTTTACAAACAGTGGTATGAAAAAGGATTACATAATCTGATTCATAAAGCAATTGATAATAATATCATTACGAAAGATGACGGAACCGTTGTTCTTTCATTCACCGTGGAATCGCAAGCTCCCAACGCGGCTCTTATTCTCGGAGGAACCGACAGCGGGAAAAACAGTATCGAAGAACTGACCGACCAAAAGTTCGGTTCAAATGATTTCAAGTTCACCACAAATCAGATATGGACAGTTTATCCCGATGGCTCTATCGAACTGAATGCCGATATCACCTCGAATGAGGCAAGTTTGGTTGTCCCCCGTTTAGGCTATAGGATGAAAATCCCCCGACAGTTCGAAAACTTTACCTATTACGGACGAGGACCGATAGACAATTATGCCGACCGCAAAGTCGGACAATGTATCGAGCAGTTCAAAAGTACGGTGAAAGACGAATTCGTAAACTTCCCTAAACCTCAGGACATGGGAAATCACGAGGATGTTCGGTGGGTAGCATTAACCGATAACTCCGGTTCGGGAGCGGTATTTGTTGCCGCAAATAAAATGTCGGCTTCGGCTTTGCCTTACTCGGCTTCGGCTTTGACATTGGCACCGCATCCTTACCAATTACCTCCGGCGGCAGATACTTATTTGCATTTGGATGTTGCCGTAACCGGATTGGGCGGAAACAGCTGCGGTCAAGGGCCTCCGTTGCTACAGGACAGGGTGTTTGCCGGATATAATCATTTCGGATTTATCATTCGTCCTTCCGGAGAAGATTTAAGTTCAATTGCAAATGTAGCCCCGGCAGGAGACGTTCCTTTTGCTATCATACGAGGAAAAAGAGGCGAAATAAAAATAATATCCTCCGACGAAGAGGCTGTTATTATGTACTCGTTGAACAAGAAAAAAGCAGTTCAATATACCGAGCCTTTCGTTGTTCGCGAAAAAGGAAGCCTATCTGCATGGAGAAAAGATAATCCGAAACAAATCACTTCACTCCATTTCGAAAAGTCGGAAATCGTTCCGGCAGAAGTGATTTATGCAAGCAGCGAAGAGTTGAATGCCGGTAATAGTGCGAAAAACTTAGTGGACGGCGACCCGAATACGATTTGGCACACCATGTATTCCGTTACGGTTGCTCAACATCCGCATTGGGTTGATTTTGATATGGGAGAAACAAAAACCGTCAAAGGATTCACTTACCTTCCCCGAGGAGGCAATGGAGATGTAAAAGATTACACCATTCATGTAAGCTCGGATAACAAAGAGTGGGGAGAGCCTGTTTATACCGGGACTTTCGACGGAAAAAACAGTCTTAAACGAGTAGAATTCGACAAACCGATAAAAGCTCGTTATTTGCGTTTCACCGCTTTAAGTGAACAAAGAAAACAAGATTATGCGGCAGGAGCGGAATTTACAATCTTAGCGGAATAGTTCCGAACTGTTTGAAAAGAAAAAGGGGAAGTGAGTAATTAATAATTATTTACTTCCCTTTTTAATTATTGCACCTAAGAGTTAAGAACTAAGAACTAAGAACTAAGAACTAAGAACTAAGAACTAAGAACTAAGAACTAAGAACTAAGAGTTAAGAGTTAAGAGTTACGGTGCTTCGCGTACAATTCTTAATTCTTAACTTTTACTTTTTAATTCTTTTCGTATCAAGACAAAGAAGAAGAAGGAAACCTGCGCGTAGCGCAGGCATCTTATTAGCCGTGTGCAAGCGCAGCGCAGCCCACGGAAAGCGTGGCCTCCCCCCTCCCCTCCCACAGCGCAGCTGTGGCCTATCGGGAATCCAACAAATTAGAATTGTATTTACATTGCAACGTAGGTTGCAATGAGGATGCAACGGAGGTTGTACTGAGATTACAACGGAGGTTGCAATGAGATTACAACGGAGGTTGTAATGAGATTACAACGGAGGTTGCAATTGGATTACAACGTAGGTTGCAATTGGATTACAACGGAGGTTGCAATGAGATTACAACGTAGGTTGCAATGAGATTACAACGTAGGTTGCAATGAGATTACAACGTAGGTTGTATTTAGATTACAACGTAGGTTGCAATTGGATTACAACGTAGGTTGCATTCAGGATGCAATGGGTATTGCATTTAGATTGCAATTAGAATTGTAATTAGACAAAAAAAGAGATGCAGTTACCTGCACCCCTTAACTCTTAACTCTTAACTCTTAGTTCAGCAGCGTGACGCGGGCGAAGCCGTGGCCGGCGTTACCGGTCATGAAGCTGCCGTCTGTTTTGCTCCAATCGGGCATGCCGTTCGCCACGTTACCGGCTACGGTGCTGCCGTTTGTCAGTCGGTAGCTGTTCTTGTGAGCGTATT
>JAIRRK010000179.1 GCA_031256015.1 Dysgonamonadaceae bacterium | reverse complement strand
CCGGGCTGTCTGAGCGAAGCGAGTTCTCCGGATTTTAGCCGACCAATCGCTAGCGGGTCGCCGAAAAGCCAAGCCTTGATTTTTCTTGCTTCTTCTTTGTATCAAGACAAAGAAGAAGAAGGAAAGCTGCGAGGAGAGTTGCAGTGTCATCCACATACCTTCATGTTATATAACATAACAATACAATTGCGGATTCCCTTTTTTTTTTATAATTTGCGGGGGTTTTTGAAACACCAATTTTTATTGTTAAACCTAATATTTTGAATATCATGAAAGTATATCAAACAAATGAAATTAAGAACATCGCCTTAATCGGCAGTTCAGGAGCCGGGAAAACCACCCTCGCAGAAGCAATGCTTTTCGAGAGTGGAGTTATAAAACGTAGAGGAACCATAGAGGGGAAAAATACGATTTCGGATTATTTCCCGGTTGAAAAAGAATATGGATATTCTGTTTTTTCAACCGTTTTAAGTGTAGAATGGAACAGTAAAAAGCTGAATTTTATCGACTGTCCCGGTTCGGATGACTTTGCAGGGGGAGCTGTTGCGGCTTTAAACGTAACCGATACGGCTCTGATGGTTCTTAATGGCCAGTACGGTGTGGAAGTCGGCACCGTTAACATGTTCCGTTATACCGAACAACTTCGAAAACCGGTTATTTTCCTGATTAATCAGTTGGATAAAGATAGCACCGATTACGATAAAGTGCTGACTCAACTGAAAGAAACTTACGGAAGTAAGATTGTTCAGATTCAGTATCCGATACAAACCGGGCAAAATTTCCATCAGATGGTCGATGTCCTCAAAATGAAAATGTATCAATGGAAGCCCGAAGGCGGAGCTCCCGAAATAGTGGAAATACCGAATTCCGAATTGGAGAAAGCTCAAGAATTACACAATGTCTTAATTGAAGCGGCTGCCGAAAATGACGAAGGATTAATGGAAAAATTCTTTGATCAAGGAAGTTTAACGGAAGACGAAATGCGTGAAGGAATCAGAAAAGGCCTGCTTGCAAGAGGCATGTTTCCGGTTATCTGTGCTTCTGCCGGAAAAGACATGGGCGTTCGCCGCTTAATGGAATTTCTGGGAAACAATGTTCCTTTCATCAATGAAATGCCCTTGTACACAAATTCGGCAGGGAAGGAAATAACCGTTGATTCAAAAGCTCCAACCAGTCTGTTTATCTTTAAAACAACCGTCGAACCGCACATCGGTCGTGTTTCTTATTTCAAAGTGATGTCGGGAACAATCAAAGCCGGAGACGATTTAATGAACGAAGATAGAGGTTCCAAAGAACGGATTGCTCAACTGTTTGTCGTTGCCGGTCAAACAAAAATCGACGTGCCGGAACTCCAAGCCGGAGATATCGGTGCCACGGTTAAACTGAAAGAAGTAAGTACAGGTCATACGTTGAATGGAAAAGGAACAGACAACAGATTCGATTTCATTCAATATCCGAACTCAAAATATCGCCGAGCCATCAAAGCCGTAAATGAGTCCGATTCCGAAAAAATGATGGAAATACTCTCCCGTATGCGCTCGGAAGACCCTACCTGGGTGATAGAACAATCGAAAGAATTAAAACAAATCATTGTTTCCGGACAAGGAGAATTTCACCTGAAAACATTAAAATGGCGCATAGAGAACAACGATAAATTGCCGATTGAATTTTTTGAACCGAAAATTCCTTATCGCGAAACGATTACTAAATCGGCACGCGCCGATTACCGACACAAAAAACAATCGGGAGGAGCCGGACAATTCGGAGAAGTTCATTTAATCGTTGAACCTTATCAGGAAGGAATGTCGATGCCGGAAACGTATAAGTTCAACGGGCAGGAATTTAAAATCCAAGCTCGCGACGTGCAGGAACATCCGTTGGAATGGGGCGGCAAACTCGTATTTGTCAACTCGATTGTCGGAGGTTCCATTGATGCACGTTTCCTTCCGGCCATATTAAAAGGTATCCTGAGCCGAATGGAACAAGGCCCTTTGACGGGTTCCTATGCCCGAGATGTTCGCGTTGTGGTGTATGACGGAAAAATGCACCCGGTCGATTCCAATGAAATATCATTCATGTTAGCCGGCCGGAATGCGTTCTCGGAAGCATTCAAAAATGCAGGACCCAAGATTCTTGAACCTGTTTATGATGTGGAAGTTTCGCTTCCGGGTGAATATATGGGAGATGTAATGGGTGATTTGCAAGGTCGTCGGGCAATGATTATGGGAATGTCGTCCGAAAAAGGATACGAAAAACTGATGGCCAAAGTTCCTTTGAAAGAAATGAGCAACTACTCTACTTCTTTGAGTTCCATTTCGGGCGGCCGCGCTTCATTCACAATGAAATTCGCCTCCTACGAATTAGTGCCGAGCGATGTACAAGATAAATTACTTAAAGAATACGAAGCTCAACAAGAAGCCGAATAAAACTGTTTTTTATGGAGTTGCCATACCGGCAACTCCATTTTTCCGCTCGGAAGAATGAACCCCGAACCAACAAACGCCGGAAGTCGCCGGAAACCCGCTTTGAAAGCTGTTCGCGAAATTGAATAAGCGTATTTATTTTTTTACTAACTTTGCCGGTCGAGTGAATTAGTATTTTCAATCAACTATTTTTATTATTATGGCAAAAAATAAGGCATTATTGGTCATCCTTGACGGTTGGGGTTTGGGTGACAAAACAAAAAGAGATGTGATTTCCGAAACGCCCACTCCTTATTGGGATTATCTGTTACAAAATTATCCGTACTCTCAACTTCAGGCATCCGGAGAAAACGTGGGACTTCCCGACGGACAAATGGGAAATTCGGAAGTCGGTCACCTGAATATCGGTGCCGGACGCATTGTTTATCAGGATTTAGTGAAGATTAATATCGCCGCTCGCGATAATTCCATATCGGAAAATCAAGCAATTAAAAAAGCTTACTCCTACGCAAAAGAGAATAATAAACAGATTCATTTAATGGGCTTGGTCTCCGACGGAGGAGTGCACAGTTCCCTGGAACATCTGTTCAAACTGACGGATATAAGCAAAATGTACGGCGTCGATAAAACGTTCGTGCATTGCTTTATGGACGGACGGGATACCGACCCCAAAAGCGGAGCCGGATTCATACGGCAATTGGAAAGTCACTTGAAACAAACAACCGGGCAAATTGCCTCTATCATCGGCCGATATTATGCCATGGACAGAGATAAACGATGGGAGAGAGTTAAAGAAGCTTACGAGCTTTTGGTGAAAGGAACAGGAAAACCAACGGAAAATCCGGTGAATGCGGTGAATGAATCCTACGCCGAAGGGATTACCGATGAATTTATCAAACCGATTGTTTGCGTGAAAAACGGTAAGCCCGTTTCTGTTATCGAAGAGGGAGATGTTGTCATCTTTTTCAATTATCGGAACGATAGGGCAAAAGAACTGACAATTGTTCTGACCCAACAAGATATGCCCGAAGCAGGAATGAAAACAATTCCGAATTTGCAGTATTTCACAATGACTCCTTACGACCCTACTTTCAAGAATATGAATATCATTTTCGACAAGGAAAACGTAAATAATACATTGGGAGAATATCTTTCAAACAAGGGATTGAGTCAACTTCACATGGCTGAGACGGAAAAATATGCTCACGTTACCTTCTTTTTCAATGGAGGACGTGAACAGCCTTACGAAGGAGAAGAACGTATTTTGGTTGCCTCTCCGAAAGTCGCAACCTATGATTTGAAAC
>JAIRRK010000025.1 GCA_031256015.1 Dysgonamonadaceae bacterium | reverse complement strand
ATAATCGGAGGAAGTTCCCAATTGCCGGCCGAATGTACTTTCAACGTTTGTACCCGACCGGAGAATGTTTCCGTTTGGAAAGTTTGAGCTTGACCGGCGAAAGAATTTACGCATAAAATCAAACCGAATATATAAGTACTGTATTTTTTCATTTTGCACATTTCGGCAAGAATAACTCAACCGATTACAATTGAATTGATTTCACTTCCATCACTCCGATGCCTTCCCGCATCAACACCATAAAAGCTCTTCCTTCCGGGAAATAGCCTGCAATGTATTCTTTGAAAGTTCCGCCGGCATGTTGATGAGTGTAAACGGCTTCGGCATGATTATGTCCGGAAAAGAAATACGGATTCTTCGTCATCCTGATTAATTCTTTCAGTTTTTCACGTTTTTCATTGGCCGTTCCCCATCTTCCTTTGTTCGAGTCTTTACTTTTCCCGTTGCCATTTTGATTAAGCCACCATTTATCGGCGCAATTGAACGGATAATGTTGTATCCAGACTGCCGCATCATCTTTCCAAGTGGAGTTTATCTTCATTTCCAGCGGATTGATGATTTCATCGTCCGGAGCATGGAACGAAACTTCATAACCCGAAAAAAGACCTCCGTACGAGTACGGCGGCTGAAACCAATAGTTTTGTCCCATATAAAAACGAACGTTCCGGAACTTGAACGAAAAAGGTTTCACTTGGCCTTCGTGCTGCGACGTGAACACATGTACATCGCTTATTCCCAACGATTGACTTCTCGAAATATAGGTATCCACCACGTTCAAGGTTCTTTTGTTGCTCGAAAATCCGCCTCCCAGATACGAATAGCCGGCGGAGTTGTCGTCCCAATAATCCGGTTCCCAATCGTGATTCCCCGAAATGGTTATCAGGGGAATGCCGGCGTCCGTTACCTGTTTGAATACATTGTCGAAGACACTCAATTCGCCGCCTCTGTCGCCGTCCATGTCGCCCGCCATGATGAAAAGAGAGGTTGAGGGGGCAATAAAACTATATTTGGAGTATTTGTATTCCGGATAGTTCCGGATATTAATCGCTTTTCTTACATATTCCTGCATTTTGCCGGTATCGTTGCTGCGCATACCGATTTCCGAATCGCCGCAAACAATAACGGTAAACCAGTTGTCCAAGTAAACGGTACATTGATATTCGGCGCGTTCTCCGTTTTCCGATGTTACGTAAAAGTTAACGGGTTCTCCGTCTCTAATCGTAACGGTCGAGGGATTGGGCGAAATCGTTGCTCCATCCGGGATGGAGGCGGTCAATCTCGCGGCAGATAAGTCGGTCGATTTATCCGTAAGAAACACCTTTTTCGTTGCCGATATATCGATGGGCGTCTCGCCGTCGTTCAGGCGTAATTCCAACCAATTCTCCGTATTGGCTTTCTGCGACAGGGCCATCTCCGGCACCGTATTGGCCGGATAATCGGCATAAGCCGTTATCTTCACATTCTTAATATCCAAATCCTCCAATTGCCTGCAGTTATCTCTCAGGAAGAAGAAGTCGCGGGCATCCATCAATCCGGACACTTTCAGCACTTTCACCGTTTCGGGGTTTTTGACCATGTCCTTCAGTTTGCCGGATTCCGTTGTCGTAACGGTTTGAGACTGCTGTGCCGTTGACGTTTGTATGAAAAAACAGAAAAGCAGGGTGTAAAATAGTAATCGTTTCATGTGTTTTCTTTTATTCGGTTATGATTATCCGTTCTGTTTTATTCTGTTGATTGATGAGGTAAAATCCGCTCGGGAGAAAGAGGTTCAAATACCCGTCTTGCGAAGGAGTGTGATACGATTGCAAACCGGTTGCGGTAACAATCCCGACCGGGACGGACGGCAACAAACCGGAGACAGTCAGGTTATTTCCCGACAACTTGATTTGCCACTTCGGATTATCCGGAGTTTCCGTGCCGGTTACGACCGGAGCCCATTGAAAGGCGTTCCATGCCGATATTTTCCGCCATTTTTCGACGATGGTTTTATCTTGTCCGTCAAGCTCTATCGTAACGGTTTCGGGATGAGGGAACGCATCTTTTCCGTAAATCGGCGGATTGGAGTAAGGGAAATTCAACTGCTTCAAAGCGACGCAGGCCGAAAAAGCATTTTGTCGGATGGTCGCACACGCCGGCAACCGAAGTGTTTTTATTTTCGTACAGCCGACATACTCCGACAGCTTGCCGACGGTTGATTCCTGCAGGTCAACCATATCGCCCTGTTTGACAAACAGCACCGAGTTACTGTCGTCGCCGAAGTCCCATTCTCCTAAACGGCGGTCCGGCCCGGCAAAGCCCCATTGATTCAAATATCTAACCGAACCGACACGCCGTAATTCCAAAGCAGGAGCATAGGTTGTATTGTTTGTTGCCCGAAAATTAAAAGAGACACCGTTGGCACGGTCGGTCTTAAAATAGTCGCCCGAATACACTATTCTGTTTCCGGATTTACTTTCTATTACATAACCGTTTGCCGAGCGCAGGAACTTCCACAATTGCGAATCCTGCCTGCGCGGAATCTTTGTTTTCAGGTCTTCTCCGGCACCCATATCCTGAAGGACTGCGCCTCCTTTTTTGAATAGGATATAGTACCATATTTCGTTATTTTCGTCGCTTGTTTCCGGGATTAAGTCGGTCAGGGGGTCGGCCGCCACGAACGACAGGGGATTATTATTGTCTCCGGCAGTCCAGAGGCCCAATTCTTTGTCGATTCCGGCACCGCCGTACTGGTTGATACAGTCCGATTGTCCGACTTTTTTCAATTCCCATGCGGGAGCGTAAGTTGCGTTCGAAGTGGCGATTAAGGCGAATGTAACCGAAGCGGTGGAACTTGCCTTGAAACGTTCGGAGGCGTGGTTTATTTTCCGGCCTTCTTTGCTTACGATTACGTAGTTATCGGGTGTTCCTGTCAGTTTCCAGAGTTGCGAATTCTGCCCTTCCACCTTTGCTTTTGTCTGCAAATTGGCATTGTCGCCCATATCCTGTATCACATTTCCTCCGTTGCTGAACCGGATGTAATACCAATATTCGTCCGTACCCGTACTCAACAGGGGTCTTGTTTGCGCGCTCAGCAAGTTTGCCGCGGAAAACAGTCCTATCACTAACAGCCGAATTTTCACTTTCATAATCATTTTAAAAAAGATTGCCTGCAAATGTAAGAAAAAATCTTTGATAAATGCAAGGAAGGGAAAATCTTTTTTGTCAACCGGGAATCTTTTTGTTTATCATCGTGATACGAGTGTCCGGTTCCGTCCTTTCCGTTGCCGCCGCCCGAAGTAAAAGCTCCGATTGCCCGGCCGTGCTTCTGCTGATGATTCCTTTGCGGTGTATCCGGCTCGGACGTGTATGTGCATACACGGTGGTGGTGTATGTGCATACGTGATGGACCCGGATGTACATACGCGATGGACCCGGATGTACATACGTGACGGACCCGGATGTACATACGCGATGGACCCGGATGTACATACGTGACGGACCCGGATGTACATACGTGATAGACCCGGATGAATATGTGTGCATGAAGCAGAAGTACAACTTATTGTGTTACAGTAAGGATACGGTTGAATACGGCTGTGCGCGGCTGTTTAAGCACAAACCTATTGTCGTTGGCGAATTGCGTGGTGATTTCGAGCCTGTAAGTATCGGGAATCAACATCGGAATAACAATGATTACTTCCGAAGGGTTGTTGATGATAATATCGGCAGGGTCAACGCGGTAGATTGCATCCGGGTCTTCCACGCTTCGGAAGAGGATGCCGACGCCCGGCTCGTCTCCGACAACTTTAATCTTCTGACCGGTGATTCGCAGGTTGCGGTCCGGTGTCAACAAGTTATCAACCGACCCTGTTCGCATGTCGGTTACCTGCGCAATAACGGTTCCCGACTCGGCTAACCCGAGAACTTCAACCGTGACGGTCGATAGTTCGCGGCGCAACTCCGCGCCCTGATGAAACTCGAACAATACGCGGTGTTTATCGGGATTGAAGTGTTCGGTCGGACTGTCGAACGTGCCTTTGATGTGAACCGAAGCGGTGAACCAACCGGCATTAATCGAAAATCCGTCGCAAAGACGGTAAGCCATTTCTTTCAGCCAAAGATTGGTGGCGTGTTCCATGGTCGCGGCCGAGACGTCGGCTCCTCCGCGCAGGGCGGCCGATTCGGCAATGTCTTTCACGGTTAACGATACTTCCGAATCGACTCTCGCGATGAAATCGTTGAGATTTTCTTTTGTCAAAGGGTTTTCATACAGATAGGCTCTGATATGATGCAGAATGTTTGTCATACTTTATTTGTTTTGAGTTATTAATGGTGTTGTGCTTGGGTTCACTTTATCTTCCGGAAATTGCCGGTACATTTCGATTGAACAATCAACGAATCGGGGGGAACGTCGTGAGTCAGCCAAACGTTTCCGCCGATGGTGGTGCGTTCTCCGATGGTTATGCGTCCCAATATGGACGAGTTGGAATAAACCGTCACATTGTCTTTCAACACGGGGTGCCGCGGGATGTTGAGAGGCCGCCCTTCGGCGTCCAATTCGAAGTTTTTGGCTCCCAGCGTTACGCCCTGATACAGGGTAACGTGTTTTCCGATAATGGTAGTCTGCCCGATAACGATTCCCGTACCGTGGTCGATACTGAAATATTCTCCTATTTCCGCCTCCGGATGGATGTCGATACCTGTTTCGGAGTGTGCCGATTCGGAAATAATCCGAGGCAATACGGGGATTTTCAATAACGACAGTTCGTGGGCGATTCGATAGTTTGATATGGCTTTCACCGCGGGGTAACAAAAAATTACTTCGCCCAAGCAGGTAGCGGCCGGGTCGGTGTTGAAAATGGCTTTTATATCTGTCGAAAGTAAATACTTGATGCGGGGTAAAGATTCTAAAAACCGCGCTGTCAGGCGGCGGGATTCTTCTTCTGCTTCCGCCGGGGCCGGTTCTTGCGTTTCAAAGAACAGGGCATCGTATATTTGCGACGACAAGAGATTCGTCAGTTTATCGATGTAGAGCTTCGTATTATCGACTAACGAACCTTCATTCACCGATGAATCGCCGAAATATCCGGGGAAAACAATCGACCGAATCACCTCCGTCATTTCCCGGATGCGGGCGGGGGAGGGAACGCGCGATTGGCGAAGGGGAATGTTCGGATAGGCTATTTGATGGTTATCCGTTAACCGGTTCACTATTTGCTGTATTGTATTTTTGCTTTGCATACTCGTTGAGTTGATGGAATAAACGATTCGTTCGTTCTTTTAAGGCAAAAGAGGCTGATTGGTATTGAATCAACCTCTTTCATTTTTGTATTCTTCGTCTTTTTTCTATTCTTTCGGATAGTCAGTTGAAGCGGAACGTGTGCGCCGGTTATTTGGCGTGTTCAATCGCAGCCTGTGCCGCGGCCAGACGTGCAATAGGCACGCGGAAGGGTGAACAGCTCACATAGTTCAGTCCTACTTTATCGCAGAATTTAACGGACGAAGGTTCGCCTCCGTGTTCTCCGCAGATTCCGCATTTCAAGTCCGGACGAACGGCGCGTCCCTTCTCGGTTGCCATTTGAACCAGTTGCCCCACCCCGTTTTGGTCCAGAACTTGGAAGGGGTCCACTTTCAGTATCTTCTTATCCAGATAAATCGGTAAGAAGGAGGCAATATCATCGCGTGAATATCCGAATGTCATCTGCGTCAAGTCGTTTGTACCGAACGAGAAGAACTCGGCAGCCGAAGCAATGCGATTGGCGGTCAGCGCGGCACGAGGAATTTCAATCATGGTTCCCACTTTGAAGTCGATGCTGTCGCCTGCTTCTTCGAACAGTTTCTTTGCTGTATCTCTGATGACTTTCTCCTGTTCCAGAAACTCGTACAGGATACCGGTAAGCGGCACCATGATTTCGGGAATGGCTGTCATTCTTTTCTTTTTCAGGTTCAGCGCGGCACCTAAGATGGCTCGTGTCTG
Source organism: Dysgonamonadaceae bacterium (assembly GCA_031256015.1). Taxonomy (GTDB): domain Bacteria; phylum Bacteroidota; class Bacteroidia; order Bacteroidales; family Azobacteroidaceae; genus Azobacteroides. Next base: position 6,747 of record JAIRRK010000025.1, on the reverse strand, counting down.
CATCGCCGTAATTTCCGGATAAGTGTTTCCCAAGCGTGCTCCGCGGTGGCCTAACATCGGGTTTTGTTCGTGAAGAGCGTCAACTCGTTGTTTAATCACTTTCACGTCAACGCCGATAGCTTTTGCCATTTCCTGTTGACCTTTTTCGTCATGCGGAACAAATTCGTGCAAGGGCGGGTCCAAGAGGCGCACTGTTACCGGTCGGCCTTCCATGGCTTCAAAAATACCTTCGAAGTCGGCTTGTTGATAGGGAAGGATTTTCTCCAGTGCTTTGCGACGGCCTTCCGCATTTTCGGCGAGAATCATTTCCCTCATTGCTTTTATTTTTTCTCCTTCGAAGAACATGTGTTCGGTACGACAGAGGCCGATTCCTTGCGCGCCGAATCGCCGTGCGATGGCGGCGTCTTTGGGGGTATCCGCGTTTGTGCGGACAAGCATTCTCGTGTATTTGTCGGACAGCTTCATGATTTCTTCGAAATCGGAATCCAATTCGGCTTCTTTGGTGGCTACTTTTCCTTCGTAAAGGTCTCCGGTTGAGCCGTTGATGGAGATATAGTCGCCTTCTTTGTAAACCTTTCCGTCGGCTTCCATTGTTTTGGCGGCATAATCGATTTTCAGGGTTCCGGCACCCGACACGCAGCATTTTCCCATACCGCGGGCAACGACGGCCGCATGCGAGGTCATTCCTCCGCGAGCGGTGAGGATACCTTCGGCTTTATCCATTCCGGCTAAATCTTCGGGAGAAGTTTCGATACGTACCATAATCACTTTTTCTCCTTTTGCGGCCCAAGCCACGGCGTCGTCGGCATTGAAAACGATTTTTCCCGTAGCGGCACCCGGCGAAGCGGCCAATCCTTTGGCGATGACTTTAACCGATTTCAGGGCATCCTTATCGAAAACAGGGTGAAGCAATTCATCCAATTTATTCGGTTCCAGACGCATCAGCGTTGTTTTCTCGTCAATCATACCTTGGCGCAGCATATCCATGGCTATTTTCACCATGGCGGCACCGGTGCGTTTTCCGCTACGTGTTTGCAGCATCCAGAGTTTGCCTTCCTGTACGGTAAACTCCATGTCTTGCATATCTTTGTAGTGATTTTCCAATTTGGTTTGGATGATATCCAACTCCCGATAGATTCGGGGCATTGATTCTTCCATGGAGGGATATTTGCCTGCCCGTTCTTTTTCGGGGATTCCGGCTAATTCGGCCCAGCGTTGCGAGCCTAATTTCGTGATTTGTTGCGGCGTTCTGATACCGGCAACCACATCTTCACCCTGAGCGTTAATCAAATATTCTCCGATGAATTGGTCTTCTCCGGTTGCGGCGTCGCGAGAGAAGCAGACTCCGGTTGCGGAAGTTTCGCCCATGTTTCCGAACACCATTGCCTGAACGTTCACGGCGGTTCCCCATTCGGCCGGGATGCCTTCCATTTTACGGTAAAGAATGGCCCGGTCGTTCATCCACGAATCGAAGACGGAGCATACGGCTCCCCACAGTTGTTCGTAAACCGATGTCGGGAAATCTTTTCCTGTTTGTTTTTTCACTGCTGCTTTGAACTTGGCAACCAGTTCTTTCAGGTCTTCAACCGTTAAGTCGGTATCCAATTCCACGCCTTTGGCTTTTTTTGTTTCTTCGATAATTTCTTCAAACGGGTCGATATCGTTTTTGTTTTCGGGTTTCATCCCCAGAACGACATCACCGTACATTTGCACAAAACGACGATAAGAATCCCACGCAAAGCGGGCGTTTCCTGTTTTACGTGTCAATCCTTCCACTACCGTATCGTTCAACCCGAGGTTCAGAATGGTATCCATCATGCCCGGCATGGAGGCGCGGGCTCCCGAGCGAACCGAAACCAACAGCGGGTTTTCTATGTCTCCGAACTTGGAACTCATCAGTTTTTCGACTTCGGCCACTGCCTTTTCCACTTCCGGTTTCAGTAACTCCACTACCTTATCTTTTCCCAGATTGTAGTATTCGGTACAAACGTCTGTTGTGATGGTAAACCCCGGAGGGACGGGAACTCCGATTAAATTCATTTCAGCTAAATTAGCTCCTTTTCCACCCAGTAAGTTCTTCATGTCTGCTTTTCCTTCGGCCTTACCGTTGCCGAAAAAGTACACTCTTTTTTTGTCCATAAACGTATGATTAATATTATTACACTGATTTTAATTCAAATTGCCCGCAAATATAAAGAAAAAATGTCAAAACCGGAAGAAGTTCTTTGCATTGTTATAACTGACGTCCTCGACTATCTTGCCGATGAAAGTCAATTCCGAAGCGGGAAGCAAACCGTTTTCAACATCATTTCCGAACAGATTGCACAAGGTACGGCGAAAATACTCGTGCCGCGGATACGACAGGAAACTCCGTGAATCGGTCAGCATACCGACAAACCGGCTCAACAATCCGAGCACGGAGAGGGCATTCATCTGCTTTTCCATTCCGTCTTTCTGGTCAAGGAACCACCATCCCGAACCGAATTGCATTTTCCCGGCAACACTTCCGTCCTGAAAGTTACCGATCATGGTTGCAACCATTTCATTGTCGGCCGGGTTCAGATTATAGACAATCGTTTTCGCTAATCGGTTCCGTTTATCCAGTGTATCAAAAAACTTCGACATGGCTTTGGCCGTCAGGAAAGTGCCGATTGAGTCGAATCCGGTGTCCGGGCCGAGTTCTTTCAACAAGCGTGTATTATTGTTTCGGATTGCTCCGTAGTGATATTGTTGTGTCCAATTCTTTTCTTTGTTCATTTCGGCAAAGATGACCAGCATGGCCGATTTGAATTTCAGAACTTCCATGTACGACAATTCCTGTCCTCCGTACACCTTATTAAATATAGCTTTGATTTCCGAATCGGAATAGTCTTCGGCATAAAATTCTTCGATTCCGTGGTCCGACAATTTGCATCCCGATTCGGCAAAAAAGTCTTGCCGCTTACGGAGAGCCGCTATCATATCATCGAAGGACGAAATGGTTACTTCGGAAACTTCGGACAGTTTTTCCATGTACGTCCTGAAGCCGGCCGGATTCTCCACGGCCATTGCTTTATCCGGCCGCCAAGTCGGCAGCATCTTTATTTCGAATCCGTCTTCCCTCGTTTTGATGTGATGTTCCAATGAATCGACAGGGTCGTCGGTTGTGCAGACAACTTCCACTTTATAGCGGCGCATAATGTTCCGCGCGCTGTATTCCGGTGTTTGGAGTTTAGACGTACACTCGTCGTATATTTCGCGGGCGGTTTCGGGAGAGACCGGTTTGTCTATACCGAATCCGGTTTTCAGTTCCAGATGAGTCCAATGATAAAGCGGATTACGCATCGTATAAGGAACCGTTTCCGCCCACTTTTCGAATTTCTCCCGGTCGGAACTTTCTCCGGTAATGTATTTCTCGTCGATTCCGTTCGTTCGCATCGCGCGCCATTTGTAATGGTCTCCTCCCAACCAAATCTCTGTCAACGATTTGAACCGATAATCGTCCGCCACCATGGAAGGCGTTAAATGACAATGGTAATCGATAATGGGCATTCCGGATGCATGTTCGTGATACAATCTTTGAGCTGTTTCGGTTTGCAGCAAAAAGTTTTCATCCATAAATTTCTTCATGATTCTACAACGTGATTAATGAACGAAAAATATAAGTTTAATATTTCGGGAACAAAAGCTTTCGGATAATGAATTTTCCGAGGTTTCCCGGCCGTCATTGCTTGTAACCGGCATAATCCGACACAAAAGCTTTCAACATCCAATTGGCCACGGCCTGACGGTTATTCACATCCAAGAAGCGTTTCGTATCAAACTCGTTGACCATGTTCGCCAATTCCGCGAATACCGCCGCAGGTCGGGAGTTGCGAAGGACATGCAAATTGCGGTACGAAACGGTTCCCGAAAACGGTCGATTGGGTTGATGCTTTTTATATTGTTGTCTGAATGTCATTTTCATGGTTTCGGCCAGGCGTTCGCTTTCCTTTCTCTGTTGATGATAAAAATAAACATCCAATTGTTTCTTTTTCCCCTGACTATCCAAATGGATAAACAAGGCTCGTTGATACTTCTCTTTGGCTTTTCGAGTCAGCGCATTGATTTTATTGACCCGTTGGTCCAATCGCTTGACATTATTCAAAGGTATCTTCTCTCCCATGCACGTTTCCGTTTTATTGTTTTTCAAGTACCTCTCATCCCGGATACCGTCCGTTGCATCCTGAATAATAATATGCACCGTTGCACCGTGTTGCATCAAGTTTCGAGCCAAACGCAGCATCACATCGTAAGCGTATTCGTCTTCACTTAATTCTTTTCCGTCCATCTTTACAACGGCACCGGGGTCGGGGCCTCCATGACCGCTTACCAGATAAAAACACGCTCCCGCCAATTGATTGGTTTCTATCGAATAGCTCTCGTACTTCTTTCCGAATAGCGGCTCTTTATGAATGGAGCCTATCTTTTTCCCGCCTCGCTGCGACGGTGTTGCAGAGCCGGGGCTATTCACGCCTTTCTTATCCGGAAGCTTGTAGGAAACGCCCAATAACAACGACTTGTTTTTCCCGAATCGCCCTTCATTCATTCTCTCAAAAGCGGGAAGGTCTTTAGCGGAACGGCCGTTTCTTAAAAGCAAATCAAGAGAGCCTTCGCCTCTTCGGGGCAGGGCCGTGTTTTGCGAAAACAAATAAGAATAAAAAGAAATTGCAATAATAATGAATAACAATTTAAGCTTCATGAACAGGTGATTCAACTATTAAGGAAGCAAAGATATACATACTTTCACAAATATTATTCGTTGCCGGGACGTTTTCAAACTCTTTTGTTTTTTTCTTGATATTTTGACAATTACATCATGCACGGTGGATATTTCCGTGTGACGGCGCGCAATGTATATTCCGAATACACTTGTAAGATATCTGTTTTAATTGTACTTTTGCCGCAAATGGAATTTTTTTAGAGATGAAAAGAACGTATGTAATGCTTGCTTTTTCCTTTTGTATTTTGATAAATCTTTCAACAATCGGACAAACAACACACAAAATCGAGCCGAAATACATTATAGGAAGTGTTTATAGTGTTGATTATGAAAATGACGATAGTCAATCAACAACGGTTAATACCAAAAACAATGCCTTCGATGGCGATTTCAATACCTTTTTTGCTTCATACGAACAGTCGAAGACTTGGGTGGGACTGGATTTGGGTAAAAAGCATGTGATTACCCGAGTAGCTTATTGCCCGCGCAAAAACCATGCGACACGGTTGGAATTGGGTGTTTTTGAAGGAGCCAATCATCCCGATTTCGGAGATGCCGTTCTGCTGCATGTCATTACTCAAGAACCGGGCGAAGGCAAGATGACCGAACAAACCGTCACCAATTCCCGCGGATTTCGCTATGTACGGTATATCGGTCCGAATGAGGCGCAATGCAATATCGCCGAATTGGCATTTTACGGATATCCGGGCGAGGGAGATGATACCCGATTGACTCAAATTACCAACATCCCCGACATAATCATTCATACGAGCGGAAACGAAGATATCGTTTCCAGAGACTCTTACCTGTCGGGTATTGTTACTTTCATCTCTAAAGACGGAAGGGATGTTTATACCGACAGCTTGGAAATTCGCGGACGGGGAAACGCCAGTTGGGACTTCGATAAAAAACCGTACCGCATCAAACTGGCTAAAAAAGCGAACGTGTTGGGAAATCCGGCGAAAGGCAGAAATTGGACCCTCATCAGCAATCACGGCGATAAAACTTTAATGCGAAATCTGTTGGCTTTCGACTTGGGAAGAAGACTGGAAATGCCTTATGTTCCCGCCGGACAACCGGTAAACCTCTACCTGAACGGAGAATACAAGGGCTGTTACCAGTTTTGCGACCATATCGACGTGCGAAAAAACAGAGTGGATATTACGAAACTGAAGCCGACCGACATCGCAGGTGAAGACCTTACCGGCGGCTACTTTATCGAAATTGACGCTTACGCAGATTTCGAAAACAACCGGTTTATGTCGGAACAGGGGATTCCCGTCACAATCAAATCGCCCGGTGAGAAAAGTATTCTTCCCGAGCAAGTCAATTACATTCAATCGCATTTCAATAAATGGGAAACCGCCGTGTATGCCGCCGATTATCAAGACCCGAAAACCGGTTTCCGCAAGTACATGGACACTCCAACGTTCATACGCCACTTTTTGGTCGGCGAATTGACCGGAAATACCGATACCTATTGGAGTGTTAATATGTACAAGCAACGAAGCGACGATAAATTTTATTTCGGGCCGATTTGGGATTTCGATTTGGCATTCGAGAACGATTCGAGAACTTATCCGGTGAACTCGCCTCACCGAACCGACTGGTTGTACAAATCCGGAGGAAACGGAGCCGATGGTGTTACTGATTTGGTCAATCGCATTCTATCCGATTCGGCATTGAGCGAGGAAATCCGAAAAACATACTCTTATTATCGCGATTCCGGAAGCATTACGGAAGAGCAATTGTTGGCCGTCATCGATAATTATGCGGCAATGATGGATGCGTCGCAAAAAATGAATTTCAAGCGTTGGGACATTATCAATTCATTAATACACGAGATTAATCACAATACAGGAAGCTACCCGGGAGAAGTGAATATCGTGAAACAATACGTCAGGGAGCGGATTGCATGGATGGACAAAAAATTAAACTATGAACCCAAACCCAAGCTCGAACCCGAACCTTTGGCAAGCAATTCTCCCGGGGCAGACTCCTTCCGG
>JAIRRK010000208.1 GCA_031256015.1 Dysgonamonadaceae bacterium | reverse complement strand
AATCCTCCTGCCGGAATGGTTATGGTCTCCGTCAATGTTTCAATCGGATTTCCTCCCGGACTCATGGAGTTCACATCAAAAACAGGATTGTTGACATCTGCGATTGCATCGAAAGTGTCCGGATGTTTAAGTTCGGCCTTTAAAACCAATTGTTTGGCTTCCGAAGATTCGTTGAGAACTTTGGCTTTTACTTCCAAAGTTGCATTTTCTTTTGAAACATTTTTGGTCGTTAAATACAATCCGGGCGATGCTTTATCCATCAAATCCACGTGAACCGAATCCGTTATGATTAAGGAGACATTTCTGTAAATTCCGCCGTAGAAAGAAAAATCGCCTGATAAAGGTGCTATTTCCTGATCGATTCGATTATCTACTTTTACTGCGATAACATTGTCTCCGGTGGATAACTTGTCCGTAATATCGAAACGAAAAGCGGTATAGCCTCCTTTATGGACTCCGACAGATTCTCCGTTAACAAAACATTCGGCCTTCGTGTTTGCACCTAAAAATTCGATGAATAGTTTTTTCCCTGCGTACTCGTTTTCCCAAGGGAGAATTTTTCTGTACCAACCGACCGTTTTCAAATAATTATTTCCGCCATCGGAGGCATCTGTTGCATTCCATGTGTGAGGCAAACTCACATTTTCCCACGAGTTATCGTTGTAAGACGGATTGGCCGGAAGGTCGGTCGTGATTTTTGACTGAAATTTCCAATCCGAATTGAGACTGATTTTCTGCCGTTCTCCTGCCGAAAACAACAACACAGGGAATAGAAAAGCAAAAAAGGCACCTGCAAAAAGTTTTCTGAATAAATAAATCTTCTTCATAATATATAGCTGTTATCAGATTGCGTTTGAAATTCTTTTTACTTACAAAGAGCCGGTTCTGTTATACTTTTACAGATTACAAGGATTTTTATTGCTTATGAAATATCTCTCGTTATTAATTTTCGAACGAGCATAACTTCACCGACTCTTATAATTTAAATAACACAAGTAGTTATGAAAAAACCGAAACAAAAATAAACAGTCAACATGAAATTTGTGTAATCGGAGGCTACTATTTGATTACTTCTTTTCCTGTTTGGAAGATTATTCCTGCGTTTATTGTACTTCATGTTTTCAAATTTTAATTTATGCTCTTTGTTTTCACTATTTTATGTAACTGCCCTTTTAAATATTAAATCCGGGGAATCGATGAAAAATATTTTCCCGATGAAATTTCAGGAATGATTCATGAAGTATTTCAATACCTGAAAATAACGAATCGCTTTCCCGATTAACACTTTCGTATCTTGTTAATAAACAGTATCATCGAGAGGAAACAATTTCAACTTTGAAAAATCTGTTGCAGTAGTAACAGATTTTAATAAAATAATCATACCTTTACGGAAATCAATTTCAATAGACCGTATTTAGTTTCTTATTATTGATAATCTATGTGCTGTATTTTATGAAAAAATTGCAAAGGCTGATTCTTTTCTTTCTACTCTCAATTTCTTTTTTCGCGGAATCACAAAACGAAACAGGGATTCCGAATGTAATCAATTTCTCCAAATCGGATTATGGAGCGATGGGACTGAACTATGCCATTGACAGCGATAGCAATGCGTATATATATTCAGGGAATTACCGGGGTTTGCTGGAATACAACGGTGCTTATTGGACGCTGCATCGAATGCCGTATGAGTCGTCGGTAAATTCGATATTGATCGGGCGGGACGGACGGATATATGTGGGCTCTTACGAGGAATTCGGCTATTTCGAGCGGGACGTATTCGGAACGTTGAATTATCATTCGCTTAGTCAATTTGTTAATTCCGTGGGAGAATCGATACATACTCTGTTTGAATGGAACGATTGCATTTGCTTTTCTTCCGATTTGTCCTGCTTTATTTATGACGGAGAAAAATTAACCGTCCGGAATTATCCGTTTCCCGTCCGGTTAATCCGGAACGTACACGACAAAATCTATGTCTTTTCTCCGGAAACGGGGATTGAACTTTGGGAAAACGATAACTTCTCGAATATTATTGCCGGAGCCCGGTTTCAAAATGCGGAGATTGTTTCCATTTTGCCTTTCGACGGAAAGCTGCTCCTCTTTTCCGATAATAAGGGACTGTTTCTATTCGACGGTACGAATTGCGAAAAATGGGAGAGCCGCATAAATGAGGAAATCCGGGAACTGACCATCAATAAAGCCGGCGTGCTGAACGAGTCGGAGTTCTTGCTGGGAACAAATAACAACGGCCTTTATTCTTTCGATAAAAAAGGAAATATCAATTGGACAATCTCAATGAGTAACGGTCTGCAAAATAATACGATAAACGATTTGAAAGCAGACAGCCGGGGGAATATATCGGTTGCCTTGAATGACGGAATTTCATATATCGAAAAGGGGTCGGACGTCCGATTTATCTATCCGAAAAACGATAAAGGGACAATCTTGGCGGCCTTGTTTCATGACGGATATTTTTATCTCGCAACAAATCAAGGGTTGTTCTGCAACAAAACAGAGAATATCGACTCGGAATTTCAGTTGATTCCCGAATTGAAAGGGCCGGTTTCTTATCTGAACATTTTCGATAATCAACTCATTTGTTGTCACGCTAACGGAACCTATTCCATTCAAAAAGACAAGGCGAAGCTTTTGTCGAACGTCAGGAAAGCCGCAATCATTCAGAAAGTAACAGTCCATCAACAGGAGATATTGATTCAATCGGCCTATTCGACTCTGACTGTTTACAGGAAAAACAAGGCGGGAGAATGGACTTTCAGTAACTCGATTCCCGACTTCCTTCATCCCATTCGTAAAATCGAGTCGGACGTGCACGGAAATATCTGGCTCGCTCACGCTCACAAGGGATTGTTTCGTGTCCGTTTGAACCGGAGCCTGACGGAAACGGAACAGATAGAACATTTCCCGCTCAACAACGATGCGAAAGAAAATAAGGTGCATCTCTTCAAACTGAAAGGAAGGGTCGTCTTCGGAAACAACACCGACTACTTTACGTTCGACGACATCAACAACACCATCGTTTCTTATCGCGCCGATTTCAAAAAGATTCCGGATATCCGGGAAGTTATCGGCATCGACGACGATAATTACTGGTGTATCGCCCGAAAAGGAATCTGCCGATTTCACTGCAACGGAAACGAAGTCTCCGTCGAGCGATTCATCCCTTTCTCTTACTTCGCGAACGATTTGCCGGATTATCACCGAAACATGACTCTTTCCGACGGACAAATCGTTTTTTGCCTGAACAACCGAATCGCGTTGATTAAGAACGAAGAAACCGCAGACACAAACCCGCTGCCGGCGCAAATACATATCACTTCCGTACAGGTTTTTTCCGAACAAGATACCTTGTCTATTCCCCTCCGGCCGGCGGAGAAGCCGGAATGGAGCCGGGATTATAACAATATCGCTTTCGGAACGAGTATCGACAACCGGCCTGCTGCCGGTATCGAATGTATTTATGAATTGGACGGTTCCGATTACAAGCCGAGTTTGTCCGACCGGACTTTAACGAAGGAATACACTCGCCTGCGACACGGAAACTACACTTTCCGCGCAATCGTCCGCGACTTTTCGGGGAAGGAGTTATCTCGTATTTCCTACGATTTCCGCATCAAACCTCCCTTCTATTGGAGTTTTTATGCCGTTATTATCTATTCGTTATTATTTATCTGCCTTATTTTCGCAAGTTATTTTCTTCTTCGATGGAAGATAAAGAGAAGCCGGCTGAAAATTACGTTGGAGCAGGAACAATGGCGACTTAAAGAGAACGAACTGAAAAACAGCAATCTGCAAACCGAACTGACTTTTAAGAGTAAGGAAATGGCCAACGCGGCTTTCATGCTGATTAGTAAGAACAACATCCTGTCGGAAGTGAAGAGCGAACTCTCCGCCCAAAAAGAAGAGTTGGGGGCGAGGTACCCGGAGAAATATTACGACCGTATCGTTCGTATCATCGATTCCGGTATCAACCTCGAAGACAGTTGGGAGGTGTTCCGGGCAAATTTCGACATGATTCACAAGAACTTCTTCCGAAACCTGAAGAAGACATATCCTCAACTCACATCCAACGACCTTAAGGTGTGTGCTTTGCTCCGATTGAATTTATCGACCAAAGACATGGCCCAATTCTTGGGAAACACCGTCAGAGGCGTTGATTCGGCAAGATACCGCCTGAGAAAAAAACTGAAATTACCCGGTGAAACCGATATAGTCGAATTTTTAATCCGATTTGAAGGACACGAAAACAAGTAAATCACTTCTGCGAACATCCCGGCAACTCCCCTTCGAAACGTCCGAAACGAAACACGGCCCGGAAATCCGGGCCGTGTTTCGTTTGATTTTTGCTTGGCGGTTTATGTGAGTCACTCGTCCCTCATTGAACTCATTGCGCCTTTAGAATGCGTTTGCCCCGGTTCAATCAGCGATGCTTTGGCTTTGTTTATTTTTCCAAACTCTTCATTATTTCATTTGTAATGGATTGTAATCCAGCGTCGTACGCCTTTCGTCCTGCGGTTTTATAGTCCAATCCGCCTCCTTTGATGTCGGTAAAGTTGTTGCTGTAAATCTCTTTGCCTGTTCTGTATTCGACAAGTGAAACCGCTACGTCTAAGTAGGAAAAGTAGATGCCGTCTATTTCAGCGCCCTTGCGGGTGGAGGCTTCCACGGTAAGCTGCCAGTCGGCTTTGCCGGGCTCCGGAGTGAAGCTGCAACCGTGCTGAGACAATGCTGCTTTAAGCTTGGGTTCCAACAACTTGACCGGCTGTCCGAAGTTTTTCTCATCTGATTTTATATATACCGCAATGGCCGTTTGCATGCGCGCAATTGCTTTTGTGATTTCTGTTTTTAGGGCCAATGTTTTTTCCACCTGCAAACCCTCATCGTTACTGCCGGTAGCCATAAGCAGCGATTGTGCAAAATTTAATTCTTTCAGCGACGGTTCGGTTTCTGTGTACATTTTCTTTGCTCTGCCTTTATTGCCGTCTTTTTCCAACTG
>JAIRRK010000175.1 GCA_031256015.1 Dysgonamonadaceae bacterium | reverse complement strand
GTGTGGGATTCTTTTTCAAGCGTATGGCGATATTTTTTCGTTTTGCATCTACTTTTGTTTAGTCGGATTAACTTTAATCCTTTTATCTTATCATCCGAAAATAGCTTTACGATACAAATGGAATTTTTTATTCGGGACAGGATTCTTTTTATTACTTTTCACAGTCGGAGTTTTTGCTCAACAACAGACAGAAGCGAAACAGGAATGGGATATTCCCTCCGATATTCATTTATACGAAGGATTATTGATTGACGAACCTCTCCCGAAACCCAAAACCATTCAGTGTAAACTGAAAATTATTAATTCCGAAGAAGAAATAATCGATCAAGTCTTCAATAAAAAAGCAATTATTTATCTCCCTCAAAATGAAGCTTCGCACGAATTAAATTTAGGAGACAAATTATTGTTTTACGGAAAATTGGAAGAATCTCCTCCTTTTTTGAAGAAACAATCATTTGCGTCTTCCGGATTTGTCAACCAAGAAGATTGGATAAAAAAAGATTCCGAATCGGCTTTCTCTATTTCAATCAAAGCATTGCAAATAAGAAGATTCTTTCTAAATAAATTGCAAAAGATAATACCGGATAAAAATAATTATTCTCTTGCGGCAGCGTTAATGTTCGGTTACAAGTATGATTTGGATAAAGATTTGCGTCAATCATTTGCAAATATTGGGGCCGGGCATATATTGGCGGTAAGTGGATTGCATTTTTCCATTGTTTTTGGGATGTTTTACTTTTTTCTTTCCTTTTTGGGGAACTCTTTTCGAGGGAGAATAATCAAAAATACGATTATATTACCATTAATTTGGGGATTCGCTTTTCTGACAGGATTGTCTCCTTCAGTTATTCGAGCGGCTTCCATGATAAGTATTTGGAGCATTGGGAATATGTTTTTTTATCGCGGATTTACTTTAAATACCATTGCGGTTTCGGCTTTTTTTATGTTGTTGCTTCAACCGGAATACTTGTTTGATGTGGGCTTTCAGTTGAGTTTTTCTGCCGTCATTTCCATCGTATTATTTAACTCTTATATTCAAAAACTCTATGAAACAAAAAATCGGATTATTAATTACGCATGGAATCTGACAAGTGTTTCTTTTTCTGCACAGATAGGTGTTTTGCCGCTTTCTCTTTATTATTTTAACCAAATTCCGATTGTGTTTTTAATAACGAATTGGCTGCTTATTCCTTTGGTGACGATTTTATTATTTCTGCTTATCTTTTGTCTATTATTGAGTTACTTATGGTCGAATGTGTTTTTCATAAACGTCATTTTGAATAAAATACTAAGCTTTTTTCTCTCGATTGTCTCCTTCTTGGATCATTTACCCTATCGAAGTATAGACAACATTCAAATCACTATTTTAGAAACGGGTCTTTCCTATATTGTTATTGCTTGCATTATTTTCTTTTTTCTCAAAAAAAGAATTTTGTATCTTTATCCGGTGATAATTATTGTGATGTTTCTGCTTATTTATTACCTTTGCTGACTCTATTTATAAGCCTGAGAGCCACTCCTTTTAAGATTTTCAGACTTTGTTGTTCGTAAATTATTAAATTGTCGTGAATGTTAAATCAAGTTATTTCTGAAAGCATAATTCAAAAAGCGGAAAAATACCTGAATAAGGCAAATAAGATTGTCATTATTTCTCATGTATCCCCCGATGGAGATGCTTTGGGTTCTTCTTTGGGACTATATCATTTTTTATTGGAATTAGGTAAATCCGTTAATGTTTTGGTTCCTAACAATTTCCCGCAATTCTTAAATTGGATGAAAGGAGTGAAAGATGTAACCATCGGAAATAAACATGATGCATCGTCGAAAGAATTAATAGAGGCCGCTGAATTGCTTTTCTGTTTGGATTTCAATGCTTTGAAAAGAACAGACCAATTGGCTTCGTATATAGAAAAATCACGCGCGAAAAAGATAATGATTGATCATCATCCTTTCCCGGATAATTTTGCCGATTTAATCATTTCACACCCTGAAATATCATCTACAAGCGAATTGATTTTTCGGTTTATTTGTCAACTGGGAATGTTTGATTTGATTAATCGCGATGCCGCCGAATGTATCTATACGGGAATGATGACGGATACCGGAGCTTTTACTTTCAACTCTAATTCCTCTCAAATTTATTTCATTATTGGAGAATTGTTGGAAAAAGGGATTGACAAAGATGCAATTTACGATAAAGTGTATAATAATTATTCGGAGTCTCGTATTCGTTTGCAAGGATATGTTTTGTATGAAAAAATGAGACTGTTTAATGAGTATAAAACATCGCTTATTACACTTTCGGCGGCGGAGCAGCAGGTATTTCAATGGCAGCAAGGAGATACGGAAGGATTTGTGAATATTCCCTTGAGTATAGAAAATGTTGTTTTTTCGGCTTTTATAAGAGAAGAAACCAATAAAATCAGAATCTCTTTTCGCTCGAAAGGGAATTTTCCGACCAATCAATTTGCTTCGGAAATATTTCATGGAGGAGGCCATTTGAATGCGTCGGGTGCTGAATTTTCAGGAAGTTTAGATGAAGCAATTGATTTATTTGAGCAATCACTGCCGAAATATAAACAATTATTGGTATAAAAAACAAATCTTTACAAAGACTTTATTTACCTTTGTCGGGAAAACATGATTTTATGAGAAAAACAGTCCTATTTATTTCATCGATTTTAATATTGGGAATCATTTCCCTTGCTTGCGAAAGACAAAAAACAACACAAGAGTATCTCCGAGAAGAAAGAAAAGCCATAGAGCGTTTCCTAGACAGACAAGGTATTCGGGTTCGGGAGACATACCCGGCAGAGCATCGATTCGCTGAAAATGAATATTTCAAAACAAATGAAGGAATTTATTTTCAGGTGGTTGACTCGGGAAACGGAGATAAAATTGACCCTTTTGTTGATGTGGAAGATGTACAAGTTCGACTTGATTATTTATTCAATATAAAATCGTATGTTTCAGGACGACAAGATACCTTGGTACCGGTATCATTGCCTATGAGTTTTCTGTCAGGCTCGTTAATCATATACGGAAACAGAAAAACCACCGGTTCGAGCTATACCAATATATCGGGGCCGGGTTGGGCATATCCGTTGAAATATGTAAGAGAAGGAGCCGTTGTCAATATGATTCTTCCTTCTTCCTTTGGCAATCAATCGGATAATGCTAACTTTGTTCCTCGTTTTTACAAGAATCTCAAGTATACTAAGTTTTATTAAATAAAAATACAGTTTTTATGTCATTGATTAAATCTATTTCCGGAATCAGAGGAACTATCGGCGGTCAAGCCGGAGAAGGATTGTCCCCCCTTGATATTGTTAAGTTTACGGCAGCTTATGCCACTTTGATTAAATCAAAGAAGAATCCGTCAAATACCATCGTTGTTGGACGTGACGCTCGGATGTCCGGCGAAATGGTTCGAAATATAGTTGTCGGAACATTAATGGGAATGGGGTTTGATGTGGTCGATATAGGTTTGGCTACTACTCCGACTACCGAATTGGCTGTTACAATGGAAAAAGCAGCAGGAGGTATCATTCTTACAGCTTCTCACAATCCGAAACAATGGAATGCACTGAAGCTCCTGAATGAAAAAGGTGAGTTTCTGAACGCAGAAGAAGGTAATAACATATTGAAAATAGCAGAAGCCGAAACGTTTGTTTTTGCCGATGTCGACAAATTAGGAAAACAAAAAAGCGACAATTCGTACACGAAAAAACATATCGAACATGTATTGAACTTGGATTTGGTAGATGTTGATGCCATTAAAAAAGCAAATTTCACGGTCGCTTTCGATGCCGTTAATTCAGTGGGAGGAATTGTCCTTCCGGAGTTATTAAAAGCTTTGGGCGTGAAAGAAGTGATTGAACTGAATGCTGACCCGACAGGACAGTTTGCTCACAATCCGGAACCTCTTCCGAAACATTTGACGGAAATTGCCGATGTAATGAAAAATTCAAAAGCAGATGTCGGGTTTGTAGTAGATCCGGATGTCGATCGTTTGGTTATCATCAACGAAGACGGAAGCATGTTTGGTGAGGAATATACTTTGGTTGCAGTGGCTGATTATATTCTTTCCAACACACCGGGCAACACGGTTTCGAATATGAGTTCGACTCGCGCTTTGCGTGATGTTACGGAGAAACACGGTCAAAAATATACCGCATCAGCAGTGGGAGAGGTGAATGTAGTTGCTCAAATGAAAGCCACAAATGCTATCATCGGAGGAGAAGGAAACGGAGGAATTATCTATCCGGCTTCTCATTACGGCAGGGATGCTTTGGTGGGAATCGGATTGTTCCTGACTCAATTGGCTAAATCGGGGAAGAAAACAAGTGAACTTCGTGCTCAATACCCCAATTACTTCATGGCTAAACAACGAATCGATTTAACCCCCGATACGGATATTGATGCGTTGTTGAATTCCATAAAGAAAAAATACGCCGATTATCCCATCAATGACATCGACGGAGTGAAAGTTGACTTTCCGGATAAATGGGTGCATTTCAGAAAGTCCAATACGGAACCGATTATTCGGATTTATACCGAAGCACCTTCGCAACAAGAAGCCGAAGACTTGGCAAACTCGGTGAAATAAACTCAAGGATTCCAAACTTATATGAAGATTGTAGCATTTAATGGAAGTCCGCGTAAAGGTGGAAACACGGAACAATTAATTGAAGAAGTATTTAAACCGATTAGAGAAGCCGGAATTGAAGTCGAATTGGTTCAATTAGGCGGGAAATTACTTCGAGGATGTTCATCCTGCTATACTTGCTTCCGCACAAAAGACGGTCAATGTTCTATTAAAACAGATGGAATGAATGAATATATCCGGAAAGCACAACAAGCTGACGGAATCATATTAGCTTCTCCTACTTATTACGCCAGTGTGAGTGCGGAAATGAAAGCATTTATGGATCGATTGGGACTGACAACGATTGGACAAGGTCGTACCTTGACTCGCAAAGTCGGAGCCGCCGTTATCAGCGTTCGCCGCGGTGGAGCCGTGACGGTTTATGACGAATTGAATCGTTTTATGTTGGGTAGCGGAATGATTGTTCCCGGCTCGACATACTGGAATTTCGGCATCGGAGAAATGCCGGGCGAAATTCATAACGACGAAGAAGGTTTAAGAAATATGAAAGATTTAGGGATTCAGTTGAGTTGGCTTCTGAAAACCATACATTCCGGTTCGTGAATCATTTTACTTAATTACCTACAAAAGGGGATGGAAATTGAAATTATTTTTATGTACATTTGTCCCGTCCTTTTTTGAAAACTATTATATTGAAAACAAACAGTCGGCATATTATCATATTGAATTGGATACTGCTTTTTGCGTTCAGTTTCATGTATTTGGTGAAGGTTTTACACTTTCACGATTCGACTGTCTGTGAACATCGGTCTGAAAACCGAACGAATAATCAACATCAGGCCGACAATAATTGCAGTATTTGTCATTTCATTTTGACTGTTTTTCATGTCGTTGAGTCAAAACCCTACCTTTTCGAGAGAAACTTTATTGCCGATATTTCGGCAGAAACAGTAGAAGAGATAATTTTCGTTGAATACTCATCCATTTTCCTTCGGGCTCCCCCCGCTTGTTAGACATTCTTTCTTCATTATTAACTAATCAAACTTTATAAATAAATCTGTATGTATCGATATACAATGCTTTGTATATGGATGCTGTTTTCGCACGGATGGGTATCGGCACAGACTCAACGGGCCGATTCATTGAAGTTGATTGAATTATCCGAAATTGTTGTTTCCGACTCTTCCATTGATTCGGAGCAACGCAGGAACACTCTGCCGGTGGAAGTGATGAGTGCAGAGAGCTTTCGGAAAAGCTTTTCGGGAAACTTGCCTCAAACGTGGGCAACACTTCCGGGAATACAATCAATGGATATAGGCTCGGGATTTTCCAAACCGGTGATACGAGGAATGGCCCTTAATCGCATTTCGGTTGTAGAGAACGGCATCAAACAAGAAGGACAACAATGGGGCGCCGATCACGCTTTGGAGATTGACCCGTTTAATTATTCTTCAGCGAACATTCAAAAGGGACCCGCGTCGCTCCTGTATGGAAGCGATGCCATGGCCGGGGTGATTAAACTCAATCCGCCCGTGATTCCTTATGCCGATCAATTTCTCGGAGAAGTTATTTGGCTCAGGAAAAGCATCAATGCTTCATTGGCCGCTTCCCTCATGCTCGGAATCAAGAAAAAGAGTTTGTTCAGCTTGTTTCGTCATACCGAGCAACATTTTGGAGATTATCGTGTCCCGACCGATGCCGTGGTGTATTTGACGCAGAAGATGCCTTTGAATAACGGCCGACTGAAAAATACGGCCGGATTCGAACGAAACAGTTATAATTATACCGCTTTCGGCAAAGGAACATACAAAATAGAGAGTACGATTAGTAATGTATATCAGAAGACCGGGTTTTTTCCCGGAGCGCATGGAGTTCCCGATTCGGCTCGCCTGAACGACGACGGCAACAAAAGGAATATCGATTTGCCTTTCAGTACCGTTAATCATTTCAAATGGATTGTAAGTCAACAAAAGTATTGGGAAAGATTGTCGATTTATTTTCAATTGGCGTATCAGAATAATCACCGGGAGGAATGGAGCACTTTCCATACGCATTACGACAGCCAACCGGTGCCGGAAATCGACCCCGATAAAGAATTGATGTTTCATTTGAATACTTACAATGCAAATCTGAAGCTGAATTATTATGCTTCTTCGATTTGGAAACACATCGCCGGTGTGGATGTGCAGTATCAGCATAACCGCATCGGCGGATATTCGTTTTTGTTGCCGGAATATCAACGTGCAACCATCGGAGGCTTCTATATGAGTGAGTATCAAGTAACTCCGTCGTTGTTTGTCGGAGGAGGGCTCCGCTATGATTCGGGAAGTGTGGATATCGAACCATCGGTCGATTCGTATTTGGAAGCCTATTTGCAGAATCAAGCGTATGCGCCGGAAGAAATCGAAAGAAATAAAGTGAGAAGTTATGAAGTAAGTCGCAATTTCGGCGATGTTTCCTTCCTGTTGGGAGTGGTTTGGCAAGCAGAAAAACACCTGCTGAAAGCTAACTTGGGGAAAAGCTTCCGCCTTCCGGGAGCGCACGAGTTAGGTGCCAACGGCATTCATCACGGAGCGTTCCGTCATGAACAAGGCAATCCGAATCTTCGCTCGGAAAAGGGCCTGCAAGCCGATATTTCTTATTCATACAAGAATAAAAACATATCGTTCGAGGCTTCCTCTTTCTTCAATTGGTTCGGAAATTACATCTACTTGGAGCCGACCGGAGAATGGTCGATTTTACCGCATGCCGGACAAATGTACCGATATACGGAAACGGAAGCCTTCTTTGCCGGAGGAGAGCTGCAACTCGATTGGAACTTCTACGGAAATTATTTCTATCATGCGTCGGGCGACTATGTATATACCTGCAACAGAAAGGAAAAAACCGCCCTGCCTTTTTCGCCCCCTTTAAGTTGGCGAAACGAGTTGTCTTGGAGATTCGAATCAAAAGCGATAACAATAGAACATCATGCGATTGCGAATCAGAATAGAATCAGTCGGAACGAAGCAAAAACGCCGGGCGTAAACCTGATGAATTTGTCGTTCAGTTTCGACTTAAAAGTAAACCCGAATCCTGTGGAGTTTACCTTATCGATTCGTAATATTTTCGATACGCAGTATTACAATCATTTAAGTTTTTACAGGAAAATACAAATGCCGGAACCCGGACGAAACTTTCTGGTTTTAGTGAAAGTTCCGGTCAGTTTTAACATAACAAACAAAAACAAAAAATAAAATGAAAAATAATATATTTAATCTATGCTTTTTAAGCCTGACAATAGTATTTACGGCTTGTGATAACAACAATGCAGATTTAAATCCGCCCGTTATTACCTTGAATGACCCCGCCGAGGGAGAAATATTAACCATCGGAGATGAACACGGAGTTCATTTTGATATGGATTTGGAAGACGATGTTATGCTGTCGTCATATAAAATAGACATTCATTGGGGAGAAGACCACGAGCATCACCACAGCAGCAGCCTTTTAAGAAGCCTGACCGAAGAGGGTACCGAACACTTCAAATTCCAAGAGAGTTGGGATGTTTCTCAAACACGCAAGATACATGTTCATCATCATCAGATAATGATTCCTCGGAACGCCATTCCGGGTAAATATCACTTTTTGGTTTATTGCCTCGATGCAGCCGGAAACGAATCGATGCTTGCCCGCAACGTATTCCTTTCGAACGACGAACACGAGCACGAACACGAGCATTAAATACCGACACTCTGCCGGATTAATCCGTCACGGCCGCGCTTTGCCGGCGTTCGAACGGCGATTTATGTGCGACAACTAAGGCGCAGCCTGAGAGTGTTGAAACAGGCAATTTATCTGACTCCAAGTCAGACGCTCGTCTGACTCCGGGTCAGATGCTCATCTGCGGTGAGCGCAGACGTCCCTCTGCGGTGGGCGCAGACGACCGTCTGCGGCAGGTGCAGATAAACGACAAAGACATAACCAATAAAACGCGGATTGCAAAGCTTGGGACGATTTGCCCCGAGCTGCGCTCCGCTCGCAAATTTACCCCAAGACATTGCCGTCGGGTCGAGTCAAAAACGGACTGTTATTTGAGCACAATGAGGCAATTCCTCGTGGTTTAACATTGTTTTTATTAAAAAAACGCAAAAAGAAGGGGGATGATAGATAACCGGGCGGGTTTGAACAATGAAATATTGACAAAAAGTTATTAGCTTTGTCCTCGAATATATCTCAATAGAGTGGGTTAATGAAAAAATAAAGATTAGGAGTAGTTGCGATTGTTCCGGCATTCAAAGCCAGTCGTTCATGGAGAGTGCCGGATGCGCAACAGAATCTTACTCGGTTTTTTTCAATTAACGATATTCGATTATTTTGTTAATTTGTGTGGAAGCAGCTGTCTTCGTGAGGAAGGCGGCTGCTTCATTTTTGTACAAATCAATAGCCGAACACGTTATTTTTTGCTTTGTTTCTTTCTTTCGTTTTCATCCAGGACAATTTTTCTCAATCGAATGGCATTGGGGGTAACCTCAACGTATTCGTCTTCTTTGATGTACTCCAACGATTGTTCCAGACTGAAAATAACGGGCGGAACCAATTTCACCTTATCATCGCTTCCGGATGCCCGAACATTGGTCAGTTTCTTCGATTTGGTGACGTTGACAACCAAATCGCCCTCTTTGGTATGTTCTCCGACAATTTGCCCGGCATAAATATCCGTTTGAGGATGAATGAAGAATCGCCCCCGGTCTTGTAATTTATCCAAGGCATAAGCGAAAGCATTTCCCGTTTCCATCGCAATGATGGAGCCGTTTTGCCGCTTTTCGATTTCTCCTTTCCACGGTTGATACTCCAAAAAGCGATGAGCCGTAACGGCTTCTCCTGCCGAAGCGGTTAAAACATGGTTGGTTAATCCGATGATTCCGCGCGAAGGAATGATAAATTCCAGATAAATACGGTCGTTTTTCCGCTCCATCAATTGCATTTCACCCTTCCGTTTAGTCACCATATCGATAATTCGTCCCGAGTATTCTTCCGGCAAATTAATGGTTAATTGCTCTATCGGTTCCAGTTTCACGCCTTCCTTTTCTTTGATGATTACCTGAGGCTGACCGACTTGCAATTCATAACCTTCGCGTCGCATGGTTTCTATCAAAACGGACAGATGCAGCACTCCTCGTCCGTACACAATCCACGCATCGGCCGAATCGGACGGCATCACCCTGAGTGCCGGATTCTTATCCAGTTCCCGCATCAGGCGGTCGTATATATGACGTGAAGTAACATATTTCCCGTCCTTGCCGAAGAAAGGCGAATCGTTGATGGTAAACAACATGGATAGAGTAGGTTCGTCGATGGATATGGGAGCCAGCGGTTCGGGAGTTTCGGGGTCGGCGATTGTATCGCCTATTTCGAAGTCGTCGATTCCGATTACGGCACAAATGTCGCCTGATTTAACCGACGATACTCTTGTTCGGCTCAATCCGGTAAACACATTCAGTTCTTTGATGCGCGACTTCACGATGCTTCCGTCTCGTTTGCACAGGGCGATATCCATTCCTTCTTTCAGTTCTCCCCGGTGAACTCTTCCCACGGCGATTCGGCCGACATAATTGGAATAATCCAGCGAGGTTATCTGCATTTGAAGTGTTCCTTCCAAGACTTCGGGTTCGGGGATATGTTCTATGATGGCGTCCAGCAGAGGAAAGATATTTTCCGACGGCTTCTTTCGGTCGTCGGACATCCATCCTTGTTTAGCGGAGCCGTA